>NZ_LOKU01000029.1:0-59389 GCF_002211295.1 Rhizobium sp. N122
CGGACGGAGACCCAGGCTCTCCCACGGGCTTGGTGTCCCAAAGGTGCAACGGTCTTCCATCCGCCACCGCAATAGGCAGTACTACGCCAATAGCGGGTAAAGGGAAGTTACAAAGGTGCCGGCAGGCAGATGAGGGGCCGGTCTCGCCGATCTCCTCGCCTGACCACGGCGAAAGTGGAATAGGGCGAATTTGTCCGAAGTCGGAGCCGGACTTCGTCTCATCAGGAAAGCGCGACAGCCTCGAACAGCGCCGTCAATCCGATGCCGCCGCCGATGCCGATCATCGCGAGGCCTGTGGCGCCGGGAACACCGGCGCGGACCAGCTGACTGTACAGTCTTGTAACCAGGATCGCGCCGGATGCGCCGAAGGGATGGCCCAGGGCAATGGCGCCGCCCTCCCTGTTGACCGCGTCGGTGGCGATATCGAGCTGATCCAGCGATGCCAGAACTTGGGCGGCGAAAGCCTCGTTGAATTCGATGGCATCGATGCCGGAGAGCAAAAGTCCTGGCTGACGCTGCAGCAGCTTCCTGGTCGAGGCGACCGGGCCGATGCCGAGCAGGTTGGGGTCGACGCCGGCGGCAGCGCTGTCGATGAAGGCGAGGCCCCTGTCGATGCCGAGGCTCTTTGCCATGCCGCGGCTGATGACCAGCAACAGGCAGGCGCCGTCATTCACAGGGCAGGCATTGCCTGGAGTCACCGAGCCTTCGGCCAGAAAAGCGGGCTTGAGGTTTGCCAGTGCTTCGATCGATGTCGTGGCGCGCGGGCATTCGTCCCGTTCCACAAGCCCCTGGCCGGTGGAGATATCGACAGTCTCCGGCCGGAAAAGACCGGCCTCGGCGGCCGCGACCGCGAGCCGGTGGCTGCGCAGCGCGAATTCGTCCTGCCTCCGGCGCGTGATGGAAAATTGCCGGGCGACGTTTTCGGCGGCAATGCCCATATCGGGATCGCCGACCGTTTCGGGGGAAAACCGGGCGCGCCCGTAAAAGCGCGGCAGCGCCCCGTTGGCTTTCGGCCGTTCGACGCGCCACGGCGCGGTGCTGACGCTCTCGACGCCGCCGGCGAGGAAACAGGAGCCTGCCTTCGCCTGGATCAGCCGGGCAGCCATGATGATCGCTTCCAGGCCCGAGCCGCATTGCCGGTCGATGGCCACACCGGGAATCGCGACGGGCAGGCCGGCGGCGAGGGCCGCCAGCCGGCCGATATTGCCGCCGCCGCCGGCGGCATTGCCGACCAGCACATCGTCTATGGCTTCGGGCGCAATGCCTGTCTCGGCGACGATCCGGCGGATGATCGGCACAAGCAGGTCTTCGGCGGCGACCGTCGCAAGCGAGCCGAAGGACCGGCCGATCGGCGTGCGGTAGGCGGCAACCACGACCGGCTGCCAATCCTCGTCAGGCTGATAGGCGTAGGACAAGACCGTCTCCCGAAATCACCGCTGCCTCCACCTGGCCTCTGGAAATCTTGCCGCTGCTCGTCATCGGCCAGGAGGCGATATGGTAGAATTGCCTGGGGATCTTGAACCTGGCAAGCTTGCTTGCGCAATCCTCGGCCAGGATTTTCGCATCGATCGCCTCACCGGAGACGACGGCGACGATCCTCTGGCCGTAATAGTCATCCGGCAGGCCGAAGACGACGGCTTCCTCGACGCCGGGACAGGTTTTCAGCGCGCTCTCGACTTCGGCGGGATAGACGTTGTTGCCGCCTGAAATCATCATGCCGCCTGCCCGGCCGATCACCCGCAGCATGCCGTTGGCGTCGATTTCGCCGAGATCGCCGACGGTGGCGCCAGCCGGTGTGACCCGAAACGCCTGGCCATCGTCGCCCCAGAGATAGCCGTCGGCGATGAGGTCGCTCCTGACGAAGATGGTGCCCGGTACATCGGTCCCGACGTCGTTTTCATCAGGGTCGCGAATGGAGATCTCGACGCCGGGATAGGCCTGCCCCACCCGGTCGATCGGAAAATCGACCGCGCCGCCGACAAGGGTGGAGACGGTCATGAAACCAATTTCGGATGCGCCGTAATATTCGCGGATGCGCGCCCTCGGGAAAAGGCGGCGCATGGCTTCGACCCCGTTCACGTCGAGCTTGGCGCCGGCGGTCAGGACGTCGCGCAGGGAGGTCAGGGCCGGTTTGTCTGTCCAGGCCCTGGCAATGCCGGCAATATGGGTCGGCACGGCGACCAGCCGTTCTATCTGTTCGGCGGAGAGAATGCGCGCGACGGCGGCGGGATCCCATTTCCTGACCGAATGGAAGGTGCCGCCGGCATCCAGGGCTTCGACCAAGGCGTAAAGCGCCAGCCCATGCGCCAGGGCGCCGGGGCATAGGGTGGACGGCGCATCCGCGAGTTCGAAGACGGTGTGTCCGCGATCGAGGCTCCGGCGCCACTGCTCGCGAGAGCGATAATAGGATTTCGGCTCGGCGGTGGTGCCCGAGGTAAAGCCGATCAGGAAAATCCCTTCTGCTTCATCAGGCAGGTCGCTTTCCGCCGCGGCGAGATCGAAGGGCTCGGCGCCGGCCACGACGACTGATATGCCGAGTCTGCGAGCAATTTCGGCGCTCGGTCCGGCGTCGTCGTCGACAATCAGCGCATCAGGCGCCAGCCGCTCGATGATGCGCTCGATTCTCTCCGGCGGCATCATCGGGTCGATCACCGCGCAGGCGTTGGGCAAGGCGGTGGCGGCGATAAAATATTCGGCGAAGCCGATATGGTTGCCGAGGCTGAGGGCGACAAGTTTTTCGACGCCGGGCAGATCGAGCGTGCGGCGGCTCGAGTGCGGCAATTCCCGGAGATAACGGCAAATCGCCTTGGCGCGCGAATGCAGTTCGCCGTAGCGCAAGACACGGCCGTCGATCACCAGGGCCGGCTTGTCAGGCCTTTCCGCTGCATGTCGAAGAAGCTGCGCATGGATCGGCATGGACACTCGCTGGTTGAAGATCGGCCGTCAGCCCAAAGCGGCTCGGGTGGTCTCGGGGATCGGCGTCGGGCGGCTGTCGGAGAGGCCGACGCAGACCCAGACGAGCCCCGCCGAGGCGCAATGGGCGCCGTCGCGCCGGCGCAGGAGCTCGATCGCGAAGGAGAGGCTCGTGCGCCCGATTTTCTCGACGGCCACCTTGGCTTCGACGACGTCGTCGATGTCGATCGGGCTGTGAAAGGTGATCTCCGCCTTCTTCACGTGATAGGCAACACCCGATGAGGTGTGGCGGAAGTGGCCCAAGATTTCCCGGTGCCGCAGGAACTCGACGACCGCATCCTCGCAATAATCGAGGTAAACCGAATTGTGGACATGGCCATAGACGTCGATGTCTCGCATCGAGACCCGGAAGGATGCTAAAGGCCTGTCGTCAACACTCATGCGATCACCGAAAATTGGTGCGCTGTTCTAACCGCTGTTGTCCGGGGGATGCAATGCAATATCAGGCGATCGTGCGAAAATTCGGGCCGGCCCCGGAGGTCGTCGGGATCGAGCGGACCGAGCTGCCGCCGCTGCGGCGCGACCAGGTGCGCGTGCGCCTGCTTGCGCGATCGATCAATCCCTCCGATATCATCACCATATCAGGCGCCTATGCCGGCCGCACCACCCTGCCCTTCATCCCCGGCTTCGAAGCCTTCGGCGTGGTCGAAGCCTGCGGCGAAGAGGTCCACGGGCTTGCGCCTGGCAGCCGCGTGCTGCCGGTGCGCAGCGCCGGCGGATGGCAGGAATTCAAGGATACCGATCCCAGCTGGTGTCTTCGTGTTCCGGACGCGCTGTCCGACTTCGAGGCGGCGACGAGCTACGTCAACCCGATGACGGCCTGGCTGATGCTGCACAAGAAAATCGGGCTGAAGCCGGGCATGCGCATCGCCGTCAACGCCGCCGCCTCTTCGATCGGATCGATCCTGATCGGTCTGGCCAATGCCGTCGGCGTCGAGCCGGTGGCGATCGTCCGCAGCGAGGAATCGGTCGCGCGCCTGCGCGGGCGGCTCGAGGCCGTCATCGTCGACAGGGCCGACGGCGATCTGGCAGCGGGGCTCGCCGGCCGCCATGGGCTGGACGCGGTGCTCGACTGCGTCGGCGGCGCACATGCCGGCCACCTCGCCGCTGCGCTCAAACCCGGCGGGCATTTCGTGCATTACGGTCTGCTTTCCGGACAAAGCATCCAGCCTTCCTTCTGGGCCTCCCATCCCGACATCGTCTTTTCCTATTTCCACCTGCGCGAATGGGTTCATTCCGAAGCTATGGATCACGTCCAGCGCGCCTATGCCGAAGTGGCCGCGCAGATCGCTGCGGAGGTCATCGCGACCGAGGTCCGCGAGGTCTTTCCGCTGGAAAAGATCGGCCAGGCGCTGCACTCCGCCCTTCCCTTCCGGGCGGGCGGCAAGGTGCTGCTGGCCTGACAAAACCAGCGCCCGCCTCGTCCTTCGAGGCCCCTGCGGGGCACCTGGATGAGGCTCTCGTGGGCGTTGGCGGATCCTCATCCGCCCGTTATCATCGGCGCGGCATCCGCAACCTCCCTCATCCTGAGGCGTGGAGGCCGTAGGCCGGAGCCTCGAAGGACACGCGCCAGCGCTGCTTCTTGCACCTGCCTCGGTTCAAACCCTACAAAGTTTCGTGCCGCCGCCGCGATCGGATGATCGCCGGGTGGTTCTGATCGGCCCATCCGACCAGGGCTTTCATCGGGATGAGGAAGGATCGCCCCAGCTCCGTCAGCTCATATTCCACCCGCGGCGGAACCTCGGGATAGACGGTGCGACTGATATAGCCGTCCTGCTCCAGATGCCGCAGCGTCTTGGAGAGCATTTGTTTCGAGATGTCGCCGATCTCGCGCAGCAGTTCGTTGAAGCGCTTCTTGTCGATTTCCAGCGCCTCGAGCGTCAGCAGGCTCCATTGATCGCCGATACGATCGAGCACGCCTCTGATCGGGCATCCCGCCCCCGGGTTACCCGCTTCCTCGGTCATGGCGTCCTCCTTCCGGGTCATCGCCCGCTGACCTTGGCACCGAAAACTGCCTTCTTGCTGGGCATGCCGCGGTATCCTAGACCAAGCCTCATAGTCTGTTTCTTAGACTAGATCGCGGATCCATACCAAGGAGCTTGATGCATGACATTCGGGAAATCGCTTTTCGCACTCGCCATTCTGGCGGGCATGGCCATGCCTTCAGGCGCGTTTGCCGCCTCGCGGGATGTGAAGGTCGAGGAAGCCAATCGCAAGCTGGTGGTGGAGTTCTACGACCGGTTCTTCAACAAACACGATATCGCCGCCGCCTCGGTCGTCGCGGACGAGTACCGGCAGCACAATCCGGAGGTGCCCGATGGCAAGAAGCCGTTCGTCTCCTTCTTCACCGGCTTCTTCAAGGACAATGCCCAGTCGAAGGCCGAAATCGTCCGCAGTTCGGCCGACGGCGATCTCGTCTGGCTGCATGTGCATGCGACGAACGGCACCGAGGATCGCGGTCAGGCGATCGTCGATATTTTCCGCGTCAAGGACGGCAAGATCGTTGAACACTGGGATGTGATCCAGGCGGTTCCGAAAGAGGCCGCCAACAAGAACACCATGTTCTGATCGAAGTTCTGAATGGGGCCGGCTTCCAGCCGGCTCCAATTTCGGCGGGGGCCGCGATCAATCTAATCGCGGACGTTCCGATTTCGGCGTCGCCAGCCCGTGTCTGGCAAGCTCCAGCGTCAGGATCCGGGTTTCGAGCAGGTTGAAGATGCGCAGGACGGCCTCGATCGCGTCGAAGGGCTTCGTCAGAAAATCCTTGGCGCCGAGGGAAAGCGCCCGCCTGCGCGTCGGCAGGGTCGCATCGGCGGTCAGTACCAGGATCGGCAGGTAGCTGTTTTCGGGAATGAGCCTTGCAAAGGTCTCCAGCAGGGCGAAGCCGTCGAGGTCGGGCATCATCAGGTCGAGAAGAACGAGATCGACCGGATGCTCGCGGAAAAGCCGCAAGGCTTCGCGCGGCTCGGTGGTGCTGATCAACGCTTCGAAGCCTTCGCGCTTGAGAATGCGCTCCAGCAGCGAAACATTGGCGGGCTCGTCATCGACGATCAGGATCGTCGAGGCTCGCACGATATCAGTGGAATCTGCCATGGACCACCGCGACGTCGTCCTCGGCCGTGTACCGAGGCTCTACGCCGGCCCAATCAAGTTTCTAAAAATAAATGCTTTCCCGTCAAGCAATTACCGTGGTCAGACGCTCGGCACAAGGCCGAGCATGACGGAGGAGAGCATTTCAACAAATTGGCGGTGCCTACGGCACCGCGACATCTTGTGCCGCGGCGTCCCGCATCGCCACCGGTGCGCGCGGCAGATCGACATGGAAGGTGGCGCCGCTTTGGCAGCTGCTGAAGCCGAGCGTCCCGCCCATGGCCTCGATCAGATGTTTCGACAGCGCAAGCCCGAGGCCCGTCCCCTCCTGGTTGATCCGCTCGGCCCCCAGCCGGTCGAACGGCGTGAACAGCCTGATGACGCGGTCGGCGGGGATGCCGGGACCGGTATCGCTGACTTCGATCCGAATGCGGTCACCCATCGCGTGGTGGCTGACGCTCACGCTTCCCTGAGGACGATTATATTTCACCGCATTGGAGAGAAGGTTCAGGAACACCTGCAGCAGACGCCGCCGGTCGGCGAGCACGAGCAGATCGGGTTCGGCCGGCGCGGTGACCTCGATCCGGATCTGCTGCTTGCCGCAGAGCGGCCTTGCCAGCGATACCGCTTCATCGATCACGTCGGCGACGGGCTGCGGCTCGACAGCGAGATCCATGCGGCCGGCCTCGATTCTGGCCATATCGAGAACCTCGTCGATCAGGCTGAGCAGATGCCGGCCGGCTCTCAGGATCTGCGCGACGCTCTCCCTGGAACCGGCATCGGTCAGATCCATTTCCAGAAGCTGGGCGAAACCGAGAACGGCGTTCAGCGGCGTGCGCAGCTCGTGGCTCATGCGCGACAGGAACTCGCTTTTGGCGTTGCTGGCACGGATCGCATCCTCGCGGGCGGCAAGCAGGGCCTCCTCGAATTTCTTGCGCTCGGTAATGTCGCGGGTGATCTTGGAAAAGCCGCGCAGGCGGCCCGTCTCGTCATGGAGCGCGGTAACGACGACATGCGACCAGAACCGCGATCCGTCCTTGCGCAGGCGCCAGCCTTCCGCTTCCGTGCGCCCATTGCCGGCTGCCTTGGAAAGCTCTTCCGCGGGAAAGCTGTCCCTGCTGTCTTCGGGATAAAAGCGGGAAAAATGCTGGCCGACGATCTCCTCGGTGCCGTAGCCGGTGATCCGCTCGGCGCCCGCATTCCAGCTCACCACCTGCCCATGGGGATCGAGCCCGAAGATGCCGTAATCGCTGACGCCCTCGACCAGTTGCCGGAATCGTTCCTCGCTCTCGGTCAGATCGGCCTCGCGCCTTTTCAGAAGGACGCTCGCATCTTCCAGCGCCTGTTCGAGGCTGCCGAGTTCATCGCGGAAGGGATCGGCCGCCGTGACGACCTCGCCTTGCGACAGGAGATGCGCCTGGGCCTTCAATGCGTGCACGCGGCGCACGATGCTTGCCGAAAACAGGAAGACGGCGGCGAGCGCACCGGCAAAACCAAGGAAGCCGGCTGATATCATCAGGCTGCGCGACAGGGTGCGGACCTGGTCGGCGGTCTCTGTCCTGGCGTGAAGGAGATCGGCCTCCCGCCGGTTCATCGCGTCGATCTCCTGCCTCAGCACATCGAGCACCTGCTTGCCCTCGATGAGCCTGGCGGCAAGATCCTCGCGGCCGCCGGCGCGCAGGATGTCGGCCTGTTTCAACAGCTGGAGACGGTCGACTTTGGCGTCGACCAGGGCGCGGATGCGGTCGAGGCGGGTCTTCTGCTCTTCATCCCGCAGCCGGCGGCCGACTTCGTCGAGCACCACGGGCAGCCTGTCCTCGGCCCGGTTGAAGGGGTCGAGAAAATCGGGCCTGCCGGTCAGGAGGTATCCCCGCATCGCCGTCGCGGCTTCGGCGATCAAGGCGTGAAGCTCCTGAATGCCCGACTGGATCTCCAGCGTCACCCGCACCTGATCCTCGGCGATCCGGCTTTGCCGGTCGGCGACGAAGACCGAGGCGAGGGCCGCCAGGAGCAGCGCCAGCGGTACCATGATGATGACGATGCCTTTCGCCCGCAGCGGAAGGTCAGCGAAGCGCAGCGCCCGCCGGCCCGCTGTTGCCGTCATTGTCCGGGTCATCACTGCTCTTCTCCGGCGGTTGCGACGAGCCCGCCGCGCACGGCCATGACGGCGGCCTGCGTCCGGTCGCCGGCGCCGAGCTTGCCGATGATGCGTTCGACATGGATCTTGACGGTGCCCGGCGAAATCTTCAGCGCCCGTCCGATCTCCTTGTTGGTCAGGCCTCCGGCCACTTTCGTCAGCACTTCGCGCTCACGCACCGTCAGTGTTTCCAGGCCGCTATTGTTGGTCTGCGGCTTGGTGGCGGCGCGCTTCAACAGCCTTGCGACCAGCGGGCCGTCGAAGAAGGCGTCGCCTGCCAGCACGCGGCGGATCGTGCGCAGAATGTCGTCGCGGCTGGCGTCCTTCAGCAGATAGCCGGTGGCACCGGCCTCGATCGCCGCTTCCAGATAATCGAGACTGTCATGCATGGTGATGATCATCACCCGCGTCCCCGGCGACACGCGGCGGATCTCGCGGGTGGCGGCGAGGCCGTCCATGCGCGGCATGCGGATATCGAGCAGTGCCAGGTCCGGCTTGCGGGCAGCACAGGCGTCCACCGCTTCCACGCCGTCGCGCACATCCAAGGCGACATGGAAATCGTCCTGGCCGCCGATCATGGCGATCAGCCCGGCGCGGGCGATGTCATGATCGTCGGCAACGAGAATGGAGGCGGTCATCCCGATATCGTCTCCTGCTGAATGGGTGCGAAGGCGCGGACATAAGTGCCGCCCGAAGTTCCAGCGCCGATCTCGATGCGGCCGCCGAGCAGCGCCAGCCGCTCGCGCATGCCGACGATGCCTAGCCGCGCACCCCGCTCGTGAATCTGGGGCGCTTCCCCGATGCCCTTTCCATCATCGATCACTTCGAGATGGGCGTCACCCGCGCTGTCCTCGAAGAGGCGCACGATGAGCCGGCGCGCCTTTGCATGCTTGATCACATTGGTGATCGCTTCCTGCGCGACGCGGTAGAAGATGATCCCGGTCGATGCCGGCCAGCGGTCGGCGCCGGCGTCGAGATCGGCGATCACCTCCATGCCGTCGATCGCATCGAGGCGGGTGCGCAGTGCGGCCGCGACGCCGAGATCGTCGAGTTCGGGTGGGCGAAGATCGGCGATGGCCGCGCGAAGATCGGCGACGGAGCGGCGCGCGAGGGCTGCGAGCTGGTCGATCTCCGGCTTCAACGCATGCGCCTCGCCGATGCGGGCGGCGAGGTCCTGCAGGCGGTAGCTGAGGCCGGCGGCAAGCTGCGCCGAGCCGTCGTGCAGATCGAGCGCCACCCGCCGCCGCTCCTGCTCCTGTGCCTGGATCAACTGCGCGACGAGGGCCGCAAGCTCGCTGCGCTGCCGTTCGAGATCGCCGAGCAGCGCCTGCTTCTCCGCCGCTTGCCGTTCGAGATCGCAGGCGTCGGCGAGCTGGCCCGCCACCACCTCCAAGGTTTGCCGGTCGTCGGCATCGACGGGCCGTCCTCCCGACGGGCCGATGAGCGTCAGATGGAGATCGGAACCATCCTGCGAGGCAAACAGGATGCCATCGCTTTCCGGGCTCCTCGATTGCCCGACGGTCAGTTGCATGGGCGCCTCTGCCCGCAAGGACGGGAAGACAAGCCTGGCAAGCGATGCGCCAGCGAAATCGGCAAGCCGGGACAGAACCTCCGGGGCGGCCGTTTCGAATGTTTGCGCATCGAGCAGGTTTCGCACTTCGATGATGAAACGCAGCCGCGCCGCCCGCGCCTCCGCCGCCCTGTATAGCGCTCTCATCTCCGCGACATCGGGCGAGTGCGCCGTATCTGTGTTATGCTCCAGGCCCAAGGTGACTGCTCCTGAAATGAATGACGCGGGCACGATAGTCATTCCGGTGCGAATGTCATCTATGCCGTTCGGCAGATCGGATCGGAGCCACCCGGCAGATGGGAGCAGCGGCGGCGGGCTCTTAGATATTGGTCATGCGGTCGACCGAAGCGATATCCGCCGGAACCGCCAGATAGGAAGCCAAATATGCGTACCATCATTGCTGCCGCCCTCGTCCTCGGTTTCGTTCAGGTCCAGTCGGCTGCAGCGGCCGAAACGGCGACTTGCGCGCCGGTGAGCGAAGAGCAGGTCGCCAAGCTCTTCGACCGCTGGAACGCTTCGCTCGCAACGCTGAGCCCCCAGGAAGTCGCCAAGAACTACAGCGAAGACTCAGTGCTGCTGGCGACGCTCGCGAACAAGCCGCGCCTGACCCAGGAAGAGCGGATCGACTATTTCACGCACTTCCTGGAAAAGGAGCCCAAGGGCCACATCGACAGCCGTGACATCAAGCTCGGCTGCAACTGGGCCGTCGATACCGGCACCTACACCTTCACGCTGAAGGACGGCTCCAAGGTCCCGGCCCGCTATACCTACACCTACGAGTTCAAGGACGGGAACTGGCTGATCACCTCGCACCACTCTTCGATGATGCCGGAGAAGTAAGGTTTCATCGACCTGTTGGTCCGGCAGGAAGACCCCGTGTTCACCCCACACGGGGTTTTCCGCTGTTGACGGACGGAAGAGAAGCGTGCCGTGGCCGCCCCCTCTGCCCTGCCGGGCCCGGGGCGAGCCGCGGGTCTCGCCCGTCCTTCGGACCCCCACAGGTTAGGAGATTGGCTGGGCGCGATGGTTTCCTCAAACAACTACCGCAGACTCCGAGACGGTAGAGAGGAAGCGATGATCCAGCCCCCATCCGATCTCTCCCCTTGTGGGGGAGATGCCCGGCAGGGCAGAGGGGGCGGCCACGGCACGCCTTCTCTTTTTTGTAAAACACGCCGCATCGCGGGGGAGGAGAAGGAATGCGTTGGAAACGCACGGTATTTCGATTGAGATGAAAAAGCCCGGGCGCAGCCAAAGCTGCGCCCGGGTGAAATGCTTGCCGATCAGACGAGATCGAAGCGGTCTGCGTTCATGACCTTGGTCCAGGCGGCGACGAAGTCCTTGACGAACTTCTCCTTGGCGTCGGCCTGGCCGTAGACTTCGGCAAAAGCGCGCAGCTGCGAGTGCGAGCCGAAGATCAGATCGACGCGGGTGCCGGTCCACTTGGCGGCACCGGTCTTGCGGTCGCGGCCTTCATAGACGCCGTCCTTGCCGGCGGCCGGAACCCACTGGGTGCCCATGTCGAGCAGGTTGACGAAGAAGTCGTTCGTCAGCGTTTCCGGACGCGCGGTGAAGACGCCGTGCTCCGGCTGGCCGGCCTTCAGCACGCGCAGGCCGCCGACGAGAACGGTCATCTCGGGGCCGGTCAGCGTCAGCAACTGAGCGCGGTCGACGAGTGCTTCCTCAGGCTTCATGAACTGCAGGCGCTTGCCGTTCACATAGTTGCGGAAACCGTCGACCCGCGGCTCGAGCGCCGCGAAAGAATGCGCGTCGGTCTGTGCCTCGGAGGCGTCGGTGCGGCCAGGCGTGAACGGCACGCTGACGGTATTGCCGCCGGCAGCCGCCGCCTTTTCGACGCCGGCAGCACCGGCGAGAACGATCAGGTCGGCCAGCGAGATCTTCTTGCCCCCGGTCTGGGCGGCGTTGAAGTCTTTCCGGAGGCTTTCGAGAACACCAAGCACCTTGGCGAGCTGGGCCGGCTGGTTGGCGTCCCAGTCCTTCTGCGGGGCAAGGCGGATGCGCGCGCCGTTGGCGCCGCCGCGCTTGTCGGAGCCGCGGAAGGTCGAGGCGGACGCCCAGGCGGTGGAGATCAGTTCCTGCACGCTGAGGCCGGTGGCGAGAACCTTGGCCTTCAGCTCGGCAATGTCCTTGTCGTCGACGAGCGGATGGTCGACGGCCGGGATTACGTCCTGCCAGATCAGGTCTTCGGCAGGCACCTCAGGGCCGAGGTAGCGCACCTTCGGGCCCATGTCGCGGTGGGTCAGTTTGAACCAGGCGCGGGCGAAAGCATCGGCGAACTCGGCCGGATTTTCGAGGAAGCGGCGCGAGATCTTCTCGTAGACCGGATCGAAACGCAGTGCCAGGTCGCTGGTCAGCATGGTCGGCAGATGCTTCTTGCCGGCATCGTAAGCATCCGGAATGGACGCTTCGGCGTTCTTGGCCTGCCACTGCTTCGCGCCGGCCGGGCTCGTCGTCAGCTCCCATTCAAAGGCGAAGAGGTTTTCGAAGAAGTAGTTGCTCCACTTGGTCGGCGTCTGCGACCAGGTGACTTCTAGGCCGGCGGTGATCGCATCCTTGCCGACACCGGTGCCGAACGAGCTCTTCCAGCCGAGGCCCTGATCCTCGATCGCGCCGCCTTCCGGCTCGGCGCCGATGAGCGACGGGTCGCCCGCGCCATGCGTCTTGCCGAAGGTGTGGCCGCCGGCGATCAGCGCGACGGTCTCTTCGTCGTTCATCGCCATGCGGGCGAAGGTTTCGCGGATGTCGCGCGCAGAAGCGAGCGGATCGGAATTGCCGCCCGGGCCTTCCGGGTTGACGTAGATGAGACCCATCTGCACGGCGCCGAGCGGTTCGGCCAGCTGGCGTTCGCCGCTATAGCGCTCGTCGCCGAGCCAGGTGCCTTCAGGACCCCAGTAGAGCTCTTCCGGCTCCCAGACGTCGGCACGGCCGCCGGCGAAGCCGAAGGTCTTGAAGCCCATCGATTCGAGCGCGACGTTGCCGGTGAGGATCAGAAGGTCGGCCCAGGAGATGCGGTTGCCGTATTTCTGCTTGATCGGCCACAGCAGCCGGCGGGCCTTGTCGAGGTTGGCATTGTCAGGCCAGCTGTTCAGCGGCGCAAAACGCTGCTGGCCCTGACCGGCACCGCCGCGGCCGTCGGTGATGCGGTAGGTGCCGGCGCTGTGCCAGGCCATGCGGATGAAGAGGCCGCCGTAATGGCCGAAGTCGGCCGGCCACCAGTCCTGCGAATCCGTCATCAGCGCGGTAAGATCCTGCTTCAGCGCCTCGAGATCGAGCTTCTTGAACTCCTCGGCATAATCGAAGGCCTGGCCGAGCGGGTCGGCGCGGCCGGAGTTGTGGTGAAGAATCTGCACGTTCAGCTGGTTCGGCCACCAGTCGCGGTTCGACCGGCCGGCGGGAGCCTTGTGATGTGCAACAGGACATTTGCCTGTGCTGTCAGTGGGATTGTCCATGATTGTCTCCTTCATTGCTTGATCTGTCTGCCGTTCAAAAGTCGAGCCGAGTGGGCGTCCCGCTCTGCCTTGCTGTCTTCATATCGGAAGCATATGATAATTTTAAGTTGGATTTACTGATTGCTGCGATAAGTTGAGCTTATGAAGAACCTGACCCTGAAACAGCTGCGTTATTTTGAAGCCCTCGCAAGGGATGGGCGCTTCCGGCGCGCTGCCGAGGCCTGCGCCATTTCCCAGCCGGCCCTCTCCATGCAGATCAAAGAACTTGAGCAGGAGTTGGGCAGCGAGCTTTTCGAGCGCAGCGCGCGCGAGGTGAAACTGACGGCCTTCGGCCAGACCTTCGCTCTGAGGGTCCGCGAGATCCTGCGCGCCGTGGACGAGCTGGGGGAATTGGCGCGCGCCTCACGCGATTCCTTCCTGACACGGCTGCGCATCGGTATCATTCCGACGATCGCCCCCTACCTGCTGCCGGTTATCATAAACGATCTGAACAAAACTTTCGCCGGCATTCAGATCGAAGTGCGCGAGACGCAGACGGCAAAGCTGGTTCAGGAGCTGGCGCAAGGCCAACTGGATACGGCGATCGTCGCGCTACCGGTGTCGGAACCGTCGCTGACCGAGTTCGAACTCTTCAAGGAGGAGTTCGTGCTGGTGCGGCGGCCCGAAGACGAAGGCAAGCCGGTGCCCGAACGCGAAGCGCTACGCGAGATGCGGCTGCTGCTGTTGGAAGAAGGCCACTGCTTCCGCGATCAGGCGCTGTCGTTCTGCAAGATCGGGCCGGCCCGCCCGCGCGAAGTCATGGAAGGCAGCTCGCTCTCCACCCTGGTCCAGATGGTCAGCGCCGGAATCGGCATTACCTTGATCCCGGAAATGGCCGTTCCGATCGAAACACGCTCGGCGCAGGTTTCGATCTCCCGCTTCCAGTCTCCGCAGCCGTCGCGAACGATCGGCATGGTCTGGCGCAATTCCACCCCCATGGCCAAACAGCTCCTGCAGGTCTCCGAGGCGGTTCGCCGCTCGGCGGAGGCGATGCGAGGGCAGTGTGCTGGGGGTGATGGATGATGGGTTTTGTTTGCAACTAAGACCCCTCCCCAACCCCTCCCCACAACGGGGAGGGACTTAACCTGCGGCCCAGGCCGAGACCAAAAGGCGAGGACTTGCTCGCCGCGACCGTTCAACGGATTGCCATAGTCGAGGCTACGTGAAACGGTGCGGCACATTAGCCCCTCCCTCTTGTGGGGAGGGGTTGGGCAGGGGTCTTGGGCCGCAAGCGTCAGCCTCGGCGACTACTGTGTCAGCCGCAACGTATCCCCGCGAATGGCAGCGGCGATCGTCTCGTAGACGGTCTTGATGGTGGCCGGTGATGCGGTGAAAAAATGTGCGGTATTGGTGGCGCAGTTGCGAATGTTCACCACATCGGCATCGCTGCTATAAGACAGCGTATAGATTTCGATGCCGCTCTTCTTCATCGCCGAGCATGCGGCCTGCATCGCGGAGGTGGCGACCTTGTTGCAGGCTGACGATGGCGATTGAGAGCAGATCCAATCGAACTTGCCGTTCGGGTCATATTTCGTGTTCATCTCGCCGTCGGTCATGAACACCATGACTTTCTGCACGGAATCGGATGCGACCGCCGGCGAGGACTTGTCGCCCCACACGCCCTTCCATTTCGGCGACAAGGTGTACCATCCCGCGACCACGCCGGCGTCCAGGCGGGTGGAGCCTTCGGATGTCAGCTGGGTCACGACGTTTTTCAGATAGGTGAAGTCGCCGGTCAGCGGCGTGATCGGCGGCGGACAGAAGCTCGTTGCCGATTTGGGATTGGCGTCCATCGCGACGAAAGCGGATGTGGTCGGCAGCGAATCGCTGACACCATAGGCGCCGATTGCGCCGGCATCCCTGACCTCGACATCGGCACGGGGCTCGATGCAACCCATCCAGTAGTAATTTGTGGATGTGGACATAACCGGCGTAACGCCGTCGATCCAATAACCGAGCTTATAGCTGGAGGAAGTGTAGACGGATTTCGGATCGGTCCAGCGTTTGGGAACCGCAGCTGCTCCATTATACGATTGGAGCCAGGCCGTATTCCCCATGCCGATGTTGACGCGGCTGGAAAAAGGCACGATCGAGATTTTGGTTTTGTCGACGAGCGCGGCGTTGGACGAGAAGGCATGCAGAAAGCCGCTGACCGCGGTTTGCATCGGTGCGAAACGGTTCTCCTCGATCATCGAACTCGACACGTCGAGAACCAGCGCGATCTCCAATTGCTTCACCCCCGGCAAGGCTGCGCAGGACCTGATACTGATCGGAACTGACTGGATATTGGCCACTTGCATGAACGTAGTGGGGACGGCGTCCGCGACGTCGAGGCATAGTTCCGCTTCGTCGCTCGACACTTCCGGTTTGCCGGCGATGGCTGTCTTGGGCGCCCCATTCGCCGACAGGAAGGCGCTGACCGTGCTCGAGATATTCGCCTCCGGCATCCCATGCTTATATTTCGATGCAGCCGCGAGCACTGCGGAATCTGCGGCCGACTGCAAATCTATTCGGTCGTTGTAAGCTCTGATGAAATCGATGGAGGCGCCGACTGCGAGAAGCAGAGGCACCGCGACCAAAATGAAGATGATTGCGACGGCTCCGTCGCGATTGTCGGTCAGGCGGGAAAGGGAAAAGAAATGGCGTGTCATATCAATCGGCTCAAAATATCTTTAGTTTTCTCATGTCCTCCCGAGGTAGGGCTACGGCGGCACCATTAACGACCAGGAAATGCCAGGCCGTGTGGGAACAATAGGGGAAATTTTCTGGCGCGAATCGTATAGACCGCTCTAATTCTGGATATCTTGGCGCGGATCGACGCGCTTTATCGCCTTCGCCGGGAAGGCTTCAAGCCGGTGGCGTCACTCGGCCGGGCTCTCAAACGAACATCGAACCCGCTCTGTGGCGCGTATCGATCGACGCGCCGGCTGCATGCAACCGGGCTCAGCCCCTCGCCTTACGGGCGCCGTTTGAACGTATGCTCGGCTGCCGGAAATTTTCGCGACCGGACTTCGTCGGCATAGGCCGCCGCCGCCGCCGCGATCCTCTTGCCGAGCTCGTCGTAACGCTTGACGAAACGCGGGGTGAAATCGTTGAAGAGCCCCAGAATGTCGTCGGACACCAGAACCTGGCCGTCGCAGGCGGAAGAGGCGCCGATACCGATGGTCGGTATGTGCATGGCTGAGGTCACCTCCCGGGCAAGCGGCTCCACCGTGCCTTCGATGACGGCCGCAAAGGCGCCAGAGCCGCCGATGGCGTGCGCGTCGCGCCGGATCTTCGACGTCTCGTGCTCGGAATGGCCGACGGAACGATAGCCTCCGGCGGTATGAACCTGCTGCGGCATCAGGCCGATATGCCCCATGACCGGGACGCCTCGCTTGGTCAGAAAGGCGATGGTCTCGGCCATCTCCTCGCCGCCCTCCAGCTTGACGGCATCGCAGCCGGTTTCCTGCAGGATGCGGATGGCATTGCGGAAGGCAACCTCTTTCGATTCCTGATAACTGCCGAACGGCATGTCGACGACGACGCAAGCCTTGCTGACGCCGCGCATCACAGCCTTGCCATGGGCGATCATCATGTCGAGTGTGACGCCGATGGTGGTCTCCATGCCGTAGAGCACCATGCCGAGCGAATCCCCGACCAGCAGCAGGTCGCAATGCTCATCGAGGAGGCGCGCCATCGGCGTCGTATAGGCGGTCAGGCAGACGATCGGCTTGCCACCCTTCATGGCGCAGATGCGCGTCGGCGTCAGGCGCTTTTGAGATCCGGTCGCGCTCATTTCGTCACTCCCCTTCCCGGCTGGCCCTTCCCGCCGATAACCCCGGCAATCCGGTTGCTGCGGACCACCCGGTTGTCGAGGAGCCGCGTCGAGCCGAACCGGACGAACAGCGCCACGACGACGGGCTCTTCGATCGAGCCGACCGGCTCAAGCGTCGAAGCGTCTCTGACGGCGACGACTTCGGGCTTTGCCAAAGGTTCGCGACCGAGGAATTCCATGAGCTTCGCTTCTAATTCCTTGGCATCCGTCAGGCCGTCGGCAACCAGGCGCTCCGCCTCGTCGAGGGTCTGCGGGACGATCGCAGCGGCACGTCGCTCCTCGGCACTGAGATAGACATTGCGCGACGACAATGCGAGGCCGTCGCCGTCCCTGACGGTCGGCACCGATATCACCCGCACCGGTACAGCCAGATCATCGACCATTCGTTTGATGATGACGACCTGCTGGTAGTCCTTCTCTCCGAAATAGGCGGTCTGCGGCTGCACGATGTTGAAAAGCTTGTTGACGACGGTGGCGACGCCGGCAAAGTGCCCGGGCCGGACTGCCCCTTCGAGTTCATGCCCGAGATCGGGAACGTCGACCACGGTCAGCATGGGCCGGGGATACATATCCTCGACGCCGGGCGAAAAAAGGAAATTGACCCCGGCCTGCTTCAGCATGGCTGCGTCGCGTTCCAGATCGCGCGGATATTTGCTCAGGTCTTCGGCCGGGCCGAACTGCAGCGGATTGACGAAAATCGAAACGACGACGATGTCGTTCTCGGCGCGGGCGCGCGAGACGAGTTCCATATGACCGGCATGAAGATAGCCCATCGTCGGAACGAGGCCGACCGTGCGCCCCTGCCGCTTCAGCGCATCGAGCGTGTGGCGCAATTCATCAATGCTCGAGAAAACCCGCATATATCCTCCCCGCTGCCGGTCACTCCATCTTGGGCGCGGATAAGGACTGTAATCGATGCTGGAGGTCAATGCATATTCTGCGATAAAAACGATTAGATGGAACGGCATGCCGAACACCGAGCGATATCGGCCCGGGAAAACGGCATTTCGCCATGGGGTTCCCGCACCGCTTCCGAGCCGCTTGCAGGCGGACCGGCGATGTGCGACTTCCATGGCTCGCCCTATCCGTCAAGATACCATCATAGTCGGTCGCTATGGACGTTACATGGAGGACGCATGGACAAGCCCTGGAAGATCAGCCGCGGACCGATTGCGGCAACCGAACTCGACGTGGAGAAGGCAACCGCGATCAACATGCTGTTGATCCGGCCGGTCGCCGTGCTTCCGGCCAAAGCGGGAGATCCGATCCGCCCTTTTGCCGTCGGTCTTTTCAATGAACTCCGTCCGCTGCTGAAACCTGATGCCGGCGTCACGGCGCTGCGGCGGGCCACCGCCGCCTACGTCCACTGCCGACGCTACTATTTCGCCAGCGCCCAACCCGATGCCATGCGCCATGACCTTGCCGGCGAACCCGTCGAACCGCTGTCGCCCGAAGATCGGCTCGTCGCGCAAAAGCGCTTCCTGAGCCTCAAGCAGAGCACCAGCAAAGCCGAAGCGCCCGAGCAGCCCGCACCGGTTCCCCCTCCCCTGCTGAGCAAAAGCGAACAGATCCGCGCGGCCCTGCTCGGCAAAAGGAACGCCGTCAGCTAGATCCGTATAGTGCTGGATCGAAGAATAGAGCGCCGCTTGTTCAAATGAGGGGATGGTCTGCGGCTTATAGACGATCGCCGTGTCGATTCGTCAAAACCTTCGTGTCCTCCTCAGGTATATTTTGCTTTACAGAGCATTAATGCAATTGCGCTAATTTTAGCACCAACCACAACCCGGTTCGGATTTGCTAATGCCATGCGTTTTCTGATTGCAACTTCCCTCTTCGCATTGGCCGCAGCAGAGCCCGGCGCGGCCGCCGATCTTTCCGCCTATAAACGGCCGCTGACAGTTCCTTTCCAGGGGGTGACGGCCTATTCTCCGCAATTGGCGACGCTCGGCAAGATGCTGTTCTTCGACCCCCGGCTTTCCGGCAACAAGAACATGACCTGCGCCAGCTGTCATAATCCGTCCTTCGGCTTCGAGACGCCTGTGAAGACGCCGATCGGCGCGGCCAATACCGCGCTCGGGCGCCAGGCGCCAACGGTTTTGAACGTTGCCTGGGTGTCGCCCTTCTTCTGGGACGGCCGTGCGCCGAACCTGGAGCAGCAGGCGGCGGGCCCGATCACCGCAGCCGCCGAAATGAACGGCAAGCTCGACGACGCCGTGAGCGAAATGCAGGATATACCCGACTACAAGAAGTGGTTCGGCGAGGTCTTTCCCGATAAGGGCATCAGCAAGGAGACGCTGCTGACGGCCATCGCCACCTATGAGCGGACGGTGGTTTCCAACTGGTCGCCCTTCGACCGCTGGGTGGATGGCGACGAGAAAGCGGTCTCCGACAGCGCCAAGCGCGGCTTCGAGCTGTTCACCGGCACGGCCGGCTGTTCCGCCTGCCATTCGGGCTGGAATTTTACCGACAACAAGTTCCATGACATCGGCCTGCCGAGTGAGGATATCGGCCGCTACAAGATCGACGCGAGCAGCCCTGGCAATAAATATGCTTTCAAGACACCCGGCCTGCGCAACACGCTCTACCGTGGTCCCTATATGCACGATGGCAGCCTGAAGAGCATGGACGAGGTGATCGTCCACTATGAAAGTGGCGGTGTCAGCCGTCCGTCACTCGATCCGGCGATGTCGCCCTTCCTGCTGACGGAAGAGGAGAGCAAGGATCTGGTCGCCTTTCTGGGAACTTTGACCGCGGAAAAGCAAGACATCCCCTTGCCGACGCTGCCGAACTGAGGTGCAGGCAATGAAACTCTCCATACGCATGCAGATTCTCGTGCCGATGGTGGCCACGATCGTCGTCGGCTTCGGCAGCGCATTCCTGATCGGCTACCAGGCAATCACCGGCCAGACCCGGGTCGCCGCGGTGGTGCAGGAGGCGGTGAACGCCAAGCTGGCCTCCGCGCATATCGAACAGCAGTTCAGACAGGCCACATCAGTTGTCGACCGGGTGCTGTCGATGACGAATTTCGTGCCGGCGACCGAGGTCAAGGCGGAATTCGACGCGACCGACGGCGCGCTCTCGCAATCGCTCGATGAGCTTGGCCGCGTCGACCTGGCAGCTTCGCTGACCGAAGGCGTGCGATCGCTCGGCGAGGCGCATGAGGTCTGGGAAAAGGATGTCAGGATCAGCCTTGGCCTGGAGCAGGCGGACGAGGTGCCGACGGCCGAAAAGCTGGCGCGCTCGCAGCAGGCGATCCTGAGCGGGATTGCCGCCGTCAACGCTATCGTCGATAAGATCGCGACGGAGAGTGTGGCTGAAGCCGGCAGCGCGCTGGAGACGAAGATCGAAATCGAATTGGCCTTGGCGGGCCTTGCCGCGATCCTCGGCCTCGGCATCCTGATCGCCATTGCCCGGCATGTGTCGCGCCCGATCCAGCGCATCACCCAATCCATGCAGGAACTCGCAGGCGGCGAGACCGACAAGGCAATCCCCTATGCGGGGCGCCGCGACGAGATCGGCCTGATGGCCGGTTCGGTGGAAGTCTTCCGTCAGAACGCCATCGCCCGCACCCGGCTCGAAAACGAGGCGGAGCAGAACCGGCGGCTGGCGGAAGCAAACCGGCTGGCGGATCAAGAGCAGGCGGAGGCGAGCGCGGCCGAGCGGCTAACGGTCGCCACGTCGGGCCTGGCGGCCGGGCTGAAGCGGCTCGCCGAGGGTGACCTCGCTTTCAAGCTCGCAGACCGGTTCGCGGCGGAATTCGAACCGCTCCGGCATGATTTCAACGCCTCCGTCGAGCAGCTCGGCGGCACGCTGCTTTCCGTCTCCGAAAGCGTATCGATCATCAACTCCGGCACCCGCGAGATCAGCAACGGCTCCAACGAACTCTCCGGCCGCACCGAGCGGCAGGCGGCGACGCTCGAACAGACCGCTGCGGCGTTGAGCGCCGTGACTGCCAAAGTGACGGAAGCCTCCAAGATCGCCGACGAGGCCCGCGGCGTCGCCGACAGCGCCAATCGCAGCGCCATGGCATCGGGCAAGGTGGTGGCCCAGACGGTCGAGGCCATGGGGCAGATCGAGGAATCGTCGAAGCAGATCAACAATATCATCGCCGTCATCGACCAGATTGCCTTCCAGACCAACCTCCTGGCGCTGAATGCCGGCGTCGAGGCGGCCCGGGCCGGCGAGGCCGGCAAGGGTTTTGCCGTCGTCGCCCAGGAAGTGCGCGAACTCGCGCAACGCTCGGCCCAGGCGGCCAAGGAGATCAAGGATCTGATCGGGCGGGCATCCGCCAAGGTCAGCACCGGTGTCGAACTGGTCAGCCAGACCGGCGCAGCCCTTGGCGACATCGGCCGCTTCATCGTCGATATCAACCGTTTCATGGAAGCACTGGCAGGCGCGGCGCGGGAGCAGTCCACCAACCTGTCGGAAGTCAATGCGGCCATGCACCAGCTCGACCAGGTGACCCAGCAGAATGCCGCAATGGTGGAGGAAACCACGGCGGCCAGCGTCACGTTGGCGAGCGAGGCCGAACGCCTGCGCGAATTGGTCACCCAGTTCGAATTGGGCAGGGCGGCGCCTGGCACGGGGACCTATCGCGACGCCGCTTGAGCGCCGCTCTGTTCCCATCGTCGGGCCGAGGCGCCGGCTTGGTGAGATAACGGGTCCCTCGCCCGCAAGAGAGCCGTCAGCATCGGGCCGATCACGAATTCGCCGCGTTCGGCGCGCCGCGTGAGGTCCCTGAGATAACCGCCGGCGGAGTTGATGTGCCCTCCCCGCTGCAGAATGCAGGCCATGACAATTGCGGTGTTCTCTAATCCCATAACCAAGGCCGCTTCCTCATAGGCCGACGAACCGACGGCCAGCATCGAGCGCACGACGGCCGCCGCCGTCATCAGATCCCGCCAACTGGCGATCGCTCCGCCGGGTCCGTAGTCGACGATGTCAGGGCAGGCCTGGAGAACCGTGGCGAGCGGGAAGGATTTCGATCCCCCTGCATTTGCCCGGGCAATGGCCCGCGATCCCTCCCCGTCCTTTCCGGCAATTCCGGGTTCACGGCTGCCGGTCCTCGGCTCTTGATCCCGTTCCGCCTCCTGCCCCGTTTCCAAACCCGGTTCAGATTCAGATGTGGATTCGGGATTCGAATTCTGTATGTGACGCTCAATCCGGGATTCATTGGTGCTCGTCATTCGAGTTTTCTCTCGAGATTCCAACGTTTTGACGACTGCAAGGCGGATCGTCTCAAGCTCTTCCAGGATCGGCTGGAGGCTTTCGAGTGTTGCTGTCCTCGGGATGCGCTGCAGCAGTGCATGAAACATCGAAGAGACATGCTCCCAGTCGCCGGGAACCGCTTCTTCGATGGCGGCGGAAACGAGCTTGGCGATATCGCGCCGGCAGATGGTCAGCCGCTCTTTCATTGCGCGCAGCATCTGCCGGTCGGCGGCAATGCGGGCGGCAACCGTTTCGATCTCGGTGGCGCGGGCAAGAAGCGGCGCCAGGCTGAAGCCATAGGCCTCGTCGACCCCGCCTTCCCTGTTGCGCCTGATATAGCGCTTGCCGTTCGGACTGTCCTTGCGGGAGATGAGTCCGGCCTCGACCAGACCGGCGAGATGCCGGCGCAATGTCGCGGCCGCCATGCCGCGTGCCCTGAGGCAAAGCTGCATGTTCGAGGGAAAGACGACCAGTCCTTTTTCACGGGACAGCTCGTCGTCGGGAAAAAATGTCAGCAGCGCATCGAGCACCGTCAGTGCCCGATCGCTGACACCGAGACCCGCTCGGGCCTCGCAGACCGATCTGAACAGCTTCCACTTATTGCGCCTCGTCCCGGCTTCGATCGCTTCGCCGCGTCGCTGTTTCAGCAGCATGCCAAGCGACATCGGCCGCCGCCCGAAGGGCGTCGTCACATATTCACTCTCCATTTCCTTCACCTTCGATCAGGCAAAAGAAATCCGCTCACCGAAACGATGCGAGGATAAAAGTGCCGTAGCGTCTCTTACGCGTCTAAAAAGACGCGGGCGGTCGCGCTGCAGGACTCTTGACTGGGATTCGTGAAAATGCGATTCTCTGTCTTGCTTAAGGATAGGAGAAGGGCTTCCACGACTCAGGTCGTTTGGGGGCCTTTTTCTTTTGCGGTTTCAGTCTCCTTGTTTGCTCTCCTCGGCGAGGAATTGCGCATAGAGCGCATCCAGCCTGCTGGAGAGAAATTCCCCGAAGCGGCCGGCATTCCTAGCTTTCATCGAGAGCGAGAACGCCTTGCCGTCATTCTTCATTTCCGCCTGAACCGCCTTATCTCGCGGCTGCCATTTCACCTTCCTTGCCGCTGACGTTTTCTTCACCGGCCGCGCGCTTTTGTTCAGCGCCGCATAGAGCGATTCGAAACGTTTGTCGGAAGGTAGCTGATGAAAGCTGTCGTCCTGCAGGACCTGGGCGACGCTTGCTGCATTGGCCGATTTGCCGGCGAGCAGCGAAAGCTCCACCCAGCGTTCGCGGCCGATGCCGGGTGCGGGGCCGATCGTCTGGACGACCTCCGGCGAGATGCGATCCATCACCGATATCATTTTCGAGACCGACGCCGCATTGGCGGCAAGGGCTGTCGAAATGACCTCCCTGTCGTATCCCAGTTCTTCCAGCCGCCCGGCGAAGAGCGCCCGTTCGATGAAGGTGAGATCGGCGCGGGCCGAATTCTCCTGGCCCTGGGCGATGACATGGGTGCGGTCGTCGATCGCCTTGACGACGGCCCTGACATTGCGGCCGAGCTCGCGGGCGGCCCGCAGCCGCCGATGGCCGAAGACCACTTGATAGTGTCCGTCGATCCTGGCGTGGGGGCGCACAAGAATGGGCGTGTCCTGGCCGCGCGCACGGATCGCTTCGACCAGCGCGCGGAATTCCTCGTCATCTTCAGACAGGCGGTCCTTGACGAAGGAGACCTCGACGACATCGGGATCGAGATCGACGACCGCCTCGCCCTCCAGGAATTTTTCCGCCTGCTTGGCGAGTTCGTCCAGCGAGCGGACGAGCGACCGGCCCGCCCCGCGCATCGGATAGTTCGGCGCGCCTGCACTCTCGTCGGGCATGTCGGTCAGCCCTTCCAGCAGATTCTTTCGTGCCATCACGTCCTCCGATTGCGGTCAATCAATTGATTCAGTTAAAGGAAACAGCGAATTTGTCAGCCGACAAATCACCGCCCCCATGCTCGATGAATAAGCTCGGCGATCTCGGCGTTGACGGCGTCCATCGCCTCCAGCGCCCGGTCATAGGTTCCCCGGTTCATCGACGACCGTTCGACCTCGTAGAGCGTCTGCTTGGTAATCCCGGCATCCGAGATCGCCGTCGACTTGAGCATCTGCTGCTTCAGCATGAATTCGTGGAACATCGTCGACATGAAACCGACCATCTGCGCCTGCGGCACGTCGGTCGGTTCGTAGCGGGTGATGAGATAGCGATACCAGGACAGGTTCACTTCGGCGCCGGCCGCACGGATCGGCTTCAGGATTCCGCCGAGCATCAGCAGGAACTGACCCATCGACATGACGTCGAGCATCTGCGGATGGATGGTGATCAGCACGCTGGTCGCCGCCGTCAGCGCCGTCAGCGTCAGGTAACCCAGCTGCGGCGGGCAATCGATGACGACGACATCATAGCGGTCATCGACTTCGGCAAGTGCCCGCGAAATGCGGGTGAAGAAGGTCTTGCCGTCATTGCTCGACTTGTCGGCCATCGCAAGCGGCGTGTCGTATTCATATTCCTGCAGGTCGAGATTGGCCGGCACGATATCGAGGCCTGGAAAGTTCGTCTTATGGATGATGTCAGAGAGCTTCTTCTTCTCGCCGTCGTAGCGGATCGCTTCATAAAGGGACGAGGCCTGGTCGAACTCCGGCTGGAAGCCATGCAGGGAAGAGAGCGATGCCTGCGGATCGAGATCGACGGCCAGAACACGGTGGCCGGTCAACGCCAGATGCTGGGCTAGATGGGCCGCCGTCGTCGTCTTGCCCGAGCCGCCCTTGAAATTGACGACCGCCAGTACCTGCAGCTTCTCATGGCTGCGGCGATGGGGAACATACATGCGGCTCTCGGAGCGGCCGTGGACATCGAGATAGCGTCGGAGCTCCAGCATCTGCTCGGCGCTATAGGAGCGCCGCCCGGAAGGTGAGGTCTGCGGGCAGGGGCCCTTGCCTTCGAGATGCAGCTTCTTCAGCGTGCTTTGCGAGGCACCGACATAATTGGCGACCTCCGCCAGGGAGAAGTTGCGCAGAGTCTTCTTGGCATTGGGCGGAAAGCGCTGCACGCTGAGCAGATGCAGCTTCTTTGAAATCACGTCGCCATGCTCGAGGATCTGATCCTCGAAATGCAACGGCGCCGTCTTCAAGGCCGTCAAATTAGCGTTCATCGGCAGCAATCTTTCGGATAACGATTTTCGGGATCAAAAGCCCCTCTAACCGTTATTATCCGCGATTCTCCGATGCCGGCCAAGAATTTTAAGGTTAACGTATATTAACCTTTTCAGCGCTGGTTCAAGCACTGGGCGGATGCTGCCCGGACGTCGGCGCACCAAGAAATTTCACGGCCGGGGCGCGGAAAACGCGCTCCCGGCCGCCGCCCGGCCGAAGGGGAGGGGGCAATCGGCCGGCTCAGTTCAGCGGGGTTTCACCGGAGGTGATCCGCTGTTCGTCCGCCCCGAACAGGTGGACCGTGTCGTGGATGGGCGCGATCCTCAGCACGTCGCCAGGGGCGGCCCTGATCCGTTCCCGAAAGACGCAGGTGAGCGTCTGTGTGCCCAACCGAACGATAACAAGCGTTTCCGAACCCGTCGGCTCCACGACGACAGTCGTTACCTCGATGCCGTCGGGATCAAGCCTGATATGCTCGGGCCGGATGCCATAGGTCACGGCATCGCTCGGGCGGCGCTCGCTCGGCAGCAGCAGGCCGTCGGCGGTTTTGAAGCCGCCTTCCGTCATGCTGCCCTGGATGAAATTCATCGCCGGCGAGCCGATGAAACCGGCGACGAAAAGATTGTTCGGCCGATCGTAGAGTTCCAGCGGCGAGCCCGACTGCTCGATCAGCCCGTCCTTCATGACGACGATCTTGTCGGCCATGGTCATGGCTTCGATCTGGTCGTGGGTGACGTAGATGGTGGTCGTCTGCAGCCGCTGATGCAGTTCCTTGATCTCCGAGCGCATCTGCACCCGGAGTTTGGCGTCGAGGTTCGACAGCGGCTCGTCGAACAGGAAGACCGCCGGGTCGCGCACTATCGCCCGGCCCATGGCGACGCGCTGCCTCTGGCCGCCGGACAATTGCTTTGGATATCTTTCGAGAAGATTTTCGAGGCCGAGGATCTTGGCGGCATTACCGACCCGCTGGTCGATCTCCGTCCTCGGCATGCGTTTCAGCCGCAGGGAAAAGCCCATATTCTTGGCGACCGTCATATGCGGATAGAGCGCGTAGTTCTGGAACACCATGGCGATGTCGCGATCCTTGGGCGCAAGCTCGTTGACGATATGCTTGCCGATCTGGATCTTGCCCGAGGTGATGCCTTCGAGGCCGGCGATCATCCGCAAAAGGGTGGATTTTCCGCAGCCGGATGGGCCGACCAGAACGACGAACTCGCCGTCGCCGATGTCGACCGATACGCCTTTGATGGCTTTGAACGCGCCGTAATCCTTGCGCGCATTGTTGACCGAAACATGGGCCATGACAGTCCTCCCGAATTCGTCGTCAAAGTCCGCTCAGGACCGTTTTGAGATAAGTGAGGCCGAGACGCTCGCCCTCCTTGCGCGCAGCAAGATCCTTGCCGGGCCAGCCATAGGCGGCGTCCTCGTGCTCGATCGACAGCGTGCCGTCAAAGCCATGCCCGCGCGCCTGGCGCAGGAAGCGCGGCCAGTCGAGAAGACCTTGCCCCGGCAGCTTGTATTGCCACCAGCCCTTGCCGTGATAGCCGACAGCCTGCAGCACCTCATTGTCGATCGCCGTATCCTTGGCGTGCAGGATGGCGATGCGGTCTTTTACCGCCTCCATCGCCTGATAGGGGTCGACGCCGATGCGGATGAGGTGTGAGGGATCGAATTCCAGGCCGAAGCGGCGATCTTCGATCCTGCGAAATAGCTCTTGCCATCCTCTCGGCGTCGTACCGATAAAATGGTCCTTCGGTCCCGGCCAATTCTCGATCGCGAAGGTGAGGCCGGAGGACTGCGTCTTTCCGATCAACGCGTTTGCGAAATCGGCGAAGTCGTCATAATTGGCCTCCTCGCCGGCGCTGTCGTCGCGGCCCGGGAAGATCACGAAGATCGGGACGCCGGCCTCGCCGATCGCCTCGGCAAAATCGGCGGTCCTTGCCCGCAGTTCCCGGCGTTTGTCGCGGTCGGCGTCGAGCTGATTGCCGAAATAGGTGATCGAAGAGACGAAGAGATTGCGGCTGCGGGCAAGCGTGACGGCTGCCTCCACCTGATCCGGCGTTTTGATATGGCCGCCGACATCGATTTCGATCGCGTCGAACCCCGCCGACGCCGCGAAATCCACCACTTCTTCAAGCGGGCGATCATTGAATGTCGAGGTGTAAAAGCCGATCTTCATCAAAATCCTCCCATCTTCACCAGTCCCTGGCGCCTTGCCGGCCGGTTCAACTGTTCAGGCGATCCATGTTTTTCAGCGGCGAACGCGTGCGTTGAACCACATCCGCCGATGCGAGCATGAGGGCCGCCGCCATCGGCATGGCGGCGGCGCCCATGGCCGAGGCATCCTCGCCAATTGAGGCGCGATGCAGCGAGGGCAGGGTGGTGTCTTCGGGGTCGAGATGCTCGTGCACATAGCGCAGCAGCTCGTCGACGATGCGGATCGGCAGCCGGCCGCCGACGAGGACGGCGTCGGGATCGACGATCAAGCCGATATGCTTGACGGCGACGGCCAGATGCGCGCTCATTTCCTTCAGCCACTGCGAAACCAGGCGCCTGCCATGCGCATCGAGCGTCAGCAGATCGTGCGGAACACTCACCTCGATATCGTGGCGCGCAAGAAAATCATAAAGGGAAAACAGCGAGAATATTTCGCCGAGAAGCTGGACCTTGTGGGCCTTTTCGTCCCGGCCGTCGGCAATGGGAAGCCAGCCTATTTCGCCGCTGAGGCCCATGGCGCCGCGATGGCCGTTGCCGTCAAGCACGAGACCGCCGCCGGGGCAGGCATTGATGGCGATATAGAAGAAGCTGCTGCTCTCGGCGCCGAGGCCGTAATCGAGCTCCGCAAGGGCTGCCGCATTGGCCTCGTTTTCGATGAAAACGGGATGTTGCGTCAGGTTCTCCAGTGCGGCGCGCACATCGAATGCGGTCCATTCCTGATAGGCCCTGGGCTTGCCGAGCAGCGAAATTTCGCCGAGCCAATCCGGCATCGCCAGGCCGATGCCGGCGAGCCGCGCATCATCGATCAGCCGGCTGCGCTGGAAATGCGAAATCGCATCTGATGTCAGCTGCAGGAATTCCGCCGGCAGGATGAAGCGCTTTTCGTGATGCACGCGGGCGCGCACATTGCCGACGGCGTCGACCGCCAGGATCGTCAGATGGTCGCGGTCGATGTTGATGCCGATCGCAAAACAGGCATCCGGATTGATCTCGAGTTCGATCGCCGGCTGGCCTCTCAGCCCATGCCGTCGGCGGGCTTCCATGATCAGCCCCTCATCCAGCAGCCGATCGACGATGCGGGCGATGGCCGGTTTGGTAAACCCGGTGCGCCTCGCGATTTCGGCGCGCGAAATCGGCGCCTGGCGATGGATGCAGCGCAGGACGACCGCCCTGTTATGCTCGCCGGCATCCTCGACATTGGCGCCGGTCAGATCGGGCGACGGCCTGGCGCCGAGTGTCTGGTTCATAGGGTCGAATCCTTCATCAATCATCGAGACTGAACCGATCCTCATCCCTTCACCGCGCCGCTGGTCATCGCGCCGAGGATCAGCCTCTGGAGCGACAGGGAGGCCACGATCGCCGGAACGACCGAGATCAGGCAGGCGGCGGCAAGCAGCTGGATGGACGAGTCGGTCTGCATGCCGCGGAAGTTAAAGATTCCGACGCCGATCGGCATCAGGTCATTTTTGGTGAGCAGCAGGAAAGGCACAAGGAATTGCGACCAGCCGCCGATCACCGTGATGATGAAGACCGAAGCGATACCCGGCGCCGACAGGGGCAGGATGATACGCCAGAACACCGAAAACCGGTTGCAGCCGTCGATCATGGCGGCTTCGTCGAGGCTGCGCGGAATGCCGTCGACCGTACTCTTCAACAGCCAGGTCGCCAGCGGAACGCCGAGCGCGATATAGACCATGACGACGGCAAAATGCGTGTCGAGCATGCCGAGCCGGTTCATGTAGCGGTAGAGCGGCACCATGATGACAAGCGGCGAGATCATCTGGAAGAGCAGGAGCCCCATCATCGACAGGCCCTTGCCGCGGAACTGAAAGCGGGAAAAGGCGTAAGCCGCGGGCAGCGCCACGATCAGCACGCCGATCCCGCTCAGGGCCGCGAGCTTGAGGCCGTTCCAGAGATAGATCGGAAAATAGCTGTTGTTCAGCACGGTGATGAAATTGTCGATCGTCGGGTTCTGAGGAATATAACGCGCCGCGCCGCGATAGATTTCGCGCTTGTCACGCATCGCCATCGACAGGAGATAGGTGAGGGGGCCGGCGAAGAAGACGAACATCACCAGCATGAAGAGATAGCTCAGGGCGTCGCCAAGCCTGGTTCCGGTCCTCCCGCTCATTGCTCCTCCTCCTTCGGCAGGAACGAGGCATAGACGAAGGCAAGCCCGAGGCTGATGATCAGCATCAGCACCGAGAGCACACTGCCGCCGGAGAGATCGTAGTTTCTGAAGACGATGTTGAAGGCGTAGAGCGAGATCACCTCCGTCGCCCGCCCCGGACCGCCGCCGGTCAGCGTGATGATCGCATCGAAGGTGTTTACCGTCTGGATGGTGATGAGGATCATATTGACGAGGATGGCGGCGCGCAGCTGCGGCAGGGTGACGAAGAAGAACTGCTGCGAGGCCGTCGCGCCATCGACCTCGGCTGCTTCATAGAGCGAGGGATCGATCGCCTTCAGCGCCGCATACATGACGACCATGGAGAAGGCCGTGCCGCGCCAGATGTTGGAGATCAGCGTCGACCATGGCGCCATGGCGGGATCGGAAAGCCAGGCGACGGTTGGCATATGCAGCAATCTCAGAATGCTGTTCAGCGCGCCGTAAGGCGCTTCGGAAAACAGCATCTGCCAGATGATGCCGCCGGCAATGCCCGGCACGACCCAGGCGATCAGCGCTGTCGTCCTCAGGATGGTGGTGCCGAACAGGCCGCGTTTTTCGCCGCGAATGACGGTGACGGCGACTGCAAGGCCGAGGATCTGCTGGCCGATGACGCTGCCGCCGACGAAGATCAGCGTCGCCCATAAAATGTCGGGCAGCTGCGGTGAGCTCAAGGCATTGACGATCGAGCCCAGCGTATAGTCCTGGGTGTCGCCGATCAGGGTCGCATTGGTGAAGGAAAGCCGGAAAACGTCGATGACGGGGTAGAGGTAGAAGATGCCGATGACGACGATCACGGGCATGATCCAGGGCAGCGGCGCCCCGGCGAAACGGCGCATGAACGTTCTGCTTTGAGGCGGGCTGTCAGCCTCGATGGCAATTGGGCTCATTGGCTTCCCTGTCCTGACTTGGCAAAGCCGGCGGCGCCTGCAGGCAGGCGCCGCCGCTGTCTGGAGCGGTGGAGATAGTTGCCCTCACCCTAACCCTCTCCCCGCTCACGGGGAGAGGGGACGTGCCCTACGAGGCGCTTGTGAGGGACGGAGAGCTTGCGGCATCTTCCCTTCTCCCCGCGGGCGGGGAGAAGGTGGCGGCAGCCGGATGAGGGGCTGCTCTCGCCAATCTCCCGAACCTAACCACAGCATCACAGACGCTTGTAAGCCTCCATCGCCGCGCTGAATGCGGCATCCAGGGCTTCTTCCGGCTTTTTGGTCCCAGAGAGCACGTCGCCCATCATGATCTGGATCTGGTTGGAGATCTCCGGATAGATCGGCACGCCCGGGCGGGCCTGTCCGTCGACCAGCGCCTTGGCGAAGGTCTTGTTGGCTTCGGTCGAGAAGACCTCATACTTGTCGAACAGCGATTTGCGGGTCGGCAACTGCTGCTGCAGCGCATTGGCCGGCCCCATATAAACCTCGCGCGCCAGGTTGGCGCACATCTCGACCTTGTCCTTGTCCTTGCTGAAGGAGGCGATCGTCCAGCCGCCGGTGCCGGTCGAGCGCTGATCGGCCGTCGGGCCGGGGATCGGCGAGAAGGTCCAGTTCTTGAACTCATCTTCGTCGAGCGTGGACTTCAGCTGCGCATATTGCCAGTTGCCGCCGATGAAGAGGGCTGTCGTCGCGGCCGCTGCCGCGGCATTCATGTCGTCGTAATTGGCGATGGTGCTGACGCGTTTCGGAGCCGCGCCGGAATCGACGAGATCCTTGAAATAGTTGAGCGCCTTCAGGAACTTCTCCTTGTTCTCGCCTTCGCCGAAGACCGGCTTTCCGGTATCGTCGACGAGCTTGCCGCCGAGCGCCCAATAGTTCGCCAGCCAGTCGAAGGTCGTGCCCTCCCAGCGCCCGCCGTTGAAGAGCACGCCTTCCATGCCTTCCTTGGTGGAGGCAAGGGCGGCTGCCTTCAGATCGTCCCAGGTCGCAGGCGCATCAGCGACGATCGATTTGTTGCGGTAGAGCACGCGCAAATCCGTATCCCACCACCAGGCCCGTATCGTCTGGTCCTTGTCGGTGATGCCGCTGCGGATGAAAGGGAAAAGGTCGTCCACTTCTTCCTTCGAGAAATAAGGCGTGAAATCGGCCAGCACGTGATTGACCATGAACTGCGACAGCACGAAGGAATCGACGGCGGCGCAATCCGGTGCATTGCCGGCCTTGGCCTGCTCCAGCATCTTGGCTTGTTCGGTGCCGATGTCTGAGGACATGAACTGCATCTGCAGTTTCCAGTCGGGATGCTTCTTGATGAAGTCGACGAAGAGCTTCTGATAGCCCTCGGCGATGGCGGGATCGGAATTGTTCGGGCTGTCGTTGGTCAGGCGGACGACGAGGGATTTTGGTGCATCGGCAAGGCCGATCCGGTCCTTGGTGGCAAGTTCCTGGGCAAATGAAACGGATGCTGAAAATAACATTGTGCTCAGCGCAAATGCGCTGACGGTGGCGCTCTTCATGATGGGTCTCCTCCCCACTTTGAACGAATACAGCCTGGCGGTCGGTTGACCTCTCCTCATTTCCGTGCTGCATTAATTAGATTAAGTTACTTTGATTTGATGTCAAGCCAGAGCTTGTAAAGCCAGACCTTGGGAGGTTGAGATGCTGGCGACGATCAACAGCAGCTAGCGCATATCCCGGCAATTTCCAGAGGAAGAACAGCACGGCAATCGCGATTATGCGCGACGGCCCGGGCTGGCCTGCCCGGCTGCGGAGGCGGCCGGAAATTGAAACTCTATGGAGGAAAAGATGCGTTTACTCATTCTCGGCACCGGCGGCATGGCCAACCAGCATGCCGCGCGGTTCAAGGCGATCGAGGGCGTCAGCGTCGTCGGCGGTGTCGATGTCGTGCCGGAAAGGCTTGCCGCCTTCTGCAGCGAACATGGCATCGCCAATCATTTCAGCTCTCTCGAGGAGGCTCTCGCCTGGGGCGAATTCGACGCGGTTGCCAATGTCACGCCTGACAGCATCCACCACCCGACGACGCTGCAGGCGGTGGCCGCCGGTAAGCATGTCTTCTGCGAAAAGCCGCTTGCGACCGATGCGGTCAAGGCAATGGAGATGACCGAGGCGATCGAACGTTCGGGCAAGGTCGGCATGGTCAATTTCACCTATCGCAATTCGCCCGCCCTGCAGAAAGGCCGGCAGATGGTGCTTGCCGGCGAAATCGGCGCGGTGCGCCATGTCGAGGCATCCCACCTGCAAAGCTGGCTGGTCGGCCGCCACTGGGGCGACTGGAAGAGCGAAAGCAAATGGCTGTGGCGGCTGAGCAAGAAACATGGGTCGAACGGCGCGCTGGGCGATATCGGCATCCATATCGTCGATTTCGCCTCCTACGGTTCCGGCCTCGACATCGCCCATGTCTTCGCCCGGCTAAAGACCTTCGATAAGGTGCCGGGCCATAAGATCGGCGAGTACGATCTCGACGCCAATGACAGCTTCACGATGAATGTCGATTTCACCAACGGGGCGATCGGCACGATCCAGGCGACGCGCACCGCCGCCGGCCAGATGGATCAGCTACGCCTCAGGGTCTATGGCGAAACCGGCTCGATCGAGATGGTCTACGATACCGGGAACTCGACGCTGCGCGCCTGTATTGGCGACGACGTGCACACGGCGACCTGGCGCGACGTGCCCTTCGATCCCGTCGAGACCAATTACCAGCGTTTCGTCCAGGCGGTGCGCGCGGGCAAGACCCAGGAACCGTCCTTCCGCCGCGCCGCCAACATCCAGAAGGTGCTCGACAAGGCGCTGGCCTCCGATCTCAGCCACAAGGACGAAACGCTCGCCTGATCCCGTCCAAAGCGCGTAGCGCCTTGGACGTCACGCCGAAGCCGGCGGCAGAAGCAGGGTGTTGAGGAAGGGCAGGAGCGCGGCACCGAGTGCTACGCCGCCGCCGCTGAAGCTTGCCGGCCGCATCGGCGAAATCCACGGCGTGATGATCGGGCGTGTCGACGTATCGCGCCGCTCGATGGAAAGCTGATGGATCAGCGCCTCGAGCACGCCCTGCGGCAGATCTCCGCCGATCATGACGGTGCTGGGAGCGAAGAAACCGGCCATGGTGATGATCGGATCGAGCAAATGGCCGGCGGCCTCGCGGATCCATTGCGACAGCAAGGGGCAGGAGAATTCCTCGCCCTTGAGCAGACGGGCGAAGTCGTCATCGCCGATGCGCGAGCGCAGCGCCTGGAAACCGACGACGGTGTTGAGCTGGGCATTGTCGGGCCCGGTCACCATTTCGCCGATGCTGCCCGCCCGCCTGTGCACGCCGGAATAGGGCGCGCCGCGGATGAGGAAGCCCGCCTGTACGTCGTCGTCGATGATGATCATCGCGAGCCCCCCTTCCGGAAGGGCGCTGCCGATCGTGCGCTCAGCTAGAAGGCTCGCCGTGCACTCGTTTTCGACATAGGGACGCGCGATGGTCGATATGGCGGCGATCGCGTCGCTCTCATCTTCCGTCCAGTTGTTGGTGGCGATGCCGAGCCCGATGACCGGCAGGTCGGCATGCCGATCGACCATGTCACGGGCGGCCGCATGCACCCGCCTGACCTTTTCTGTCGGCTCCACGTCGAAATAGGCCCGGTCATGCACCTGGCCGCTCAGATCGACGAGCACGATCTCGCCGCGCCGTTGGCGAAGCTTGACCCCGACCGAAAACGCGCCTTCCGGCCGCAATGCGAATTCCGTCGCCGTGGCGCCGCCGCCAAGGCCGTTGCGCCGGTTCGAGGTGACGAGCTTTTCCTCCGCCAGTCGCCGCAGAATATTAGTGATGCCGGGCCCGGTCAGCCCGCTATGCCGGCCAAGCTCGGTGCGCGTCAGCGGCCCATGCCTGCGGACCGCTTCCAGGATGACGCGAATATTCCGGTCGGCGATCTCCCCCGACCGCAGACCCACCGTTTTGACGCGCGGACCGCCCATCTCCTGGGTATGAAGCCGACGCGGCCCTGACCGAAGATACCGCATGACCGCCTTTCCTAGAGCACTATTCGGTTGTGTATCACGCTTGCAGGTGTTCGTAACGATTTTACAGTAGGTGGTGTAACGAAGGGCCTCGACTCTACACAGTTAAGATGCGCTCGGAATTACTTACGTGGAGCGTTGAATTCAACCGATGACCGATGAGCATTCTCCCGCCACTGACGGTGACCCAAACGCCGCCCAGCCAATCCTCGTTCTGCGAGGGAGCGTTAGATACCTCCTCATGATCCTTGGCGTCCTGGCACTCTGTTTCGTCTACCTCTTGCTTATCGCCCTTGGGCAGATCGAAATGAGCAGGCCGACGAGCGGTGTCGGAGAGGGCTTGTTTGCGATCGTCTTCCTCGCCCTCATCGTCTATGTTGTGGCAAAGGCTCGGAAGGTGGATTTCACCAAGCCCCTAATGGTGATCGGGCCCGACGGCATCGCCGGTCAAAGGCTGCCGAAGCGCATCCCTTGGCCGATGATCGAACGCGTGGATGTCCCTCAGGTCTGGTGGGCGGGATTCATTTATCTGACTGTGCGCAAGGACGCTGATCCGGAAATACTTGAAGTGTTGCGCAAGCGGCAGCCTCTTGAAAGGACCGTCGCGATATCGCACAGATGGGTTCCGGGGTTCAGTTCAAGCGAAGTCAAGGACATCGTGAATCGCTACTTTGAACGCTCACGACAAAGCTGAAGCGGCTTCCGGCGGCTCACCCCCGATGTCACTCCGGCCGACCTTAGGATTTAGTAGCTGCAAGGGCGATCGTTGCCGAAGCCGTCCCGGCAGGCGGGTCTCAGCCCATAGTCGACGCTGCTGTATCCCACCGAGCCCGTCTGCACTGAGTCGGTCGAGCTTGTCGTGCAGGACGATGAGACGGCAACCATGATGATGGCTGCGACGGCTGCCAATGATTTGCGAATTTGACGCATCTTACCCTCCCGTGGATGCTCGAAACCGGCAATTCCAGCATGAATCGAAGGAAATAGTGCGGATCCGGCGAGCGGTAACCGGGGCTGACGATCAAGATTTCGTTATTCGTTGGGCCAATCAGCCGCTTCAAACCGAGGACTGCCGTGTCCCGCTTTCCTCTCTTGACGCCAAATCAAAGTTACTTAATCTAAGACTCGGCAGGCTTGCTGGGAGGAGGGCCGGCAATTCGCGATGTCTGTCGCGCCATCTTCATCTCCCGAAGCCATGATTCCGGACCTTTTGCCGCCGATTTTTGAACAGGATAAGCCATGCCCCTGACCATTGCCCAACGCCTCGATCGCCTGAAAGTCCGCATTGCCGAGCTGGCGCATTGGCGGGATCGACAGAGTGCTGCGATCGATGGCTGGACCTTCGAAGGCGAGCCGATCGCTCATCATCAGGACTGGCCGCATCGGCAGGGCGTAGTGCATTTTGCCGCGAATGCGGAGGCGCCGGCGGGCTGGCCGCTCGAAGATATCCGCCTGCAGCTCGATCTCGGCGGCGAGAGCCTGATCACGCTGAGCTATCCCGATGGTCAAAGCGAGACATTCGGGCTCGATCCCTACCACCAGGAATTTCCGGTCAAGGGTCGCCGCTTTTCGATTGCGACGGAAAGCGTTGCTCGCTTTCCGTTCGGGGAGCCGAACCGGGCGCCGCGGCTGAACAAGGCGCGGCTGATCTGGCTCGATGGCCCGGCGCATCGCCTGCATCTTCTGTTGAAGCAGGTTTCAGAGGCGATCGAGGTGCTCGGCGAGCATGAAGTCGTGCCGCATCTGGTCGATGCTTCCGAGCAGGCCTTGCGCAGCCTCGACTGGCCATCGGATACGGCGGCTTACGTCTCCCGCACCTCCAATGCCGTGATGCAGCAGAAGATCTGGGAACTGCCGGAGCTTGAGGCGAACCCGGCAGGTCTCTCCGACGAGCAGAGTGCTTCGGCGGCTTCCGCCTTCGAGCTGCTGACGGCGCGGTTGAAGGAATTGCAGAAGCGCTTTCCGCCGAATGGCGAGCTGCTGCTGACCGGTCATGCGCATATCGACCTCGCCTGGCTCTGGCCCTATCGCGAGACGCGGCGAAAGATGCGGCGCACCTTCAACACGGCGCTGTCGCTGATGGAGCGATCGGCCGATTTCCGCTTCAACCAGTCGACTGCCCATTATTACGCGCAGATGGAAGAGGAGGATCCGGAGCTTCTCGAACGGATCAAGAAGAAGGTCGCCGAAGGAAAGTGGGAAACCGTCGGCGGCATGTGGGTGGAGCCCGATACCAACATGCCCACGGGCGAAAGCCTCGTCCGCCAGGTTCTCTATGGCCAGCGTTATTTCGAAAAGACCTTCGGCACCCGCCATACGGTGTGCTGGCTGCCGGATTGCTTCGGTTTCTCCGGCGCCCTGCCGCAGATCCTGAAACAGGGCGGCATCGACAGCTTCTTCACCATCAAGGTCAACTGGAGCGAGACCAATCATATCCCTTCCGATCTCTTCTGGTGGAAGGGCCTCGACGGCAGCCAGGTGCTGACCCACACCTTCGACAATCCGATGCAGGGATATAACGGCTTCGTGCAGGCAGATTGCTATCTGCCGACATGGAAGAATTTCCGCGGCAAGGTGCAGCACGACACCTCGCTTCTGGCCGTCGGCTACGGGGACGGCGGCGGCGGCGTGACGCCTGATATGGTGGAGCGCGAGGTGCAGCTGCGCGATTTTCCCGCCATCCCGCAGGCGCGCTGGGGCACCGTCAAAAGCTTCTATGAGAAGGCGCATCAGACCGCGGCGGAAAAGAACCTCCCCGTCTGGGACGGCGAGATCTATCTCGAACTGCACCGCGCCACGCTGACGACGCAGAGCGGTGTCAAGCGCAAGCACCGCCAGGCGGAGCGTGCGCTGATCACCGCCGAAACGCTAGCTTCGCTCGCCCATATGCTGGGTGCCGACAAGCCGAAAAGCCTCGAAGCGGATTGGCGCGTGGTGTTGAAAAACGAATTCCACGATATCCTGCCGGGATCGAGCATCCGCGAGGTCTACCAGGATGCGGAGCAGGAACTCGGTGGCGTCCTCGACAACGCCAAATCCGAGCAGGCAAAGGCCGTGCAGGCGCTGTCGTCCCATCTGCCGAAGGGCGGTGTTGCCGATGCTCTGATCGTCGTTAATCCGTCGCTTGCGCCGCGGCCGGTCAGCGCCACGCTTGCCGACGGCACCGTCGTTTCGGCCGGCGATATCGTTGCCCCCTTGTCCGTCGCGGTCTTCGACAGGCAGGCGCTGCAGCCGGCGGGCGGGCTGAAGGCCGGCCCCGGGCGCCTCGAAAACGACCATCTCGCCGTCGTCATCGGCAAGGACGGCGCGGTTGCAAGCCTTGTCCACAAGGCGACGGGCCGCGAAGCGGTCGACGGTTCGGCAAACCAGCTCTGGGTCTATCCGGCCGACAAGCCGCGCAATTGGGACGCCTGGGATATCGACGCCGATTATGCCGAAAAGGCCGTCCGGCTCGATACGCCCGAAAGCATCTCCCTCGTCGAAAGCGGCCCGCACCGCGCGGCGATCCGCGTCGTCCATCGTTATCGCAATTCGAGCGTCACCCAGACTTACGTGTTGACGGCCAATGCCAGGCGGCTCGACATCGAAACGACGATCGATTGGCACGACCGGCGCACCCTGCTGCGCACCCTCAACCCGGTCGACGTAAAGGCCCGGAAAGCAACGTTCGAATGCGCTTACGGCATCGTCGAGCGGGCGACGCATACCAACACTTCCTGGGAGCAGGCAATGTTCGAGGCCGTCGCCCATCGTTTCGTCGATATCAGCGAGCCGGGTTTCGGCGTCGCCCTGCTCAACAATGCCAAATACGGCCACAGCGCCCGCGGCAATGTGATCGGCATGAGCCTCGTGCGCGGGGCGATCTATCCCGATCCGTTGGCCGATGAAGGCGAGCAGAGCTTTACCTATGCGCTGATGCCGCATGAAGGCGCCTGGCATGAAGGCAGCGTGCTTGATGAGGCGATCGATCTCAACCAGCCGCTTGTGGCGACCGAAGCCAGGGGTCTCTCCACAAGCACTTTCACACCGCTCGCGGTTGCCGGCACGCCCGTCGCCTTTTCGGGCCTGAAACCGGCCGAAGAGGGCGATGGCCTGATCCTGCGCCTCTACGAACCCGCCGGCCGGCGCGGCCGCCTCTCTGTCGCCCTGCCGTCCGGATGGTCGGCCTCGCAGCCGCTCAACATTCTTGAAGAGCCGATGGACCGGAAAGGCCCCGCCGACATTATGCCGTTTGAGATCCGGACCTGGAAGCTGCAGAAGGCCTAACCCAACCCGTTGGGAGAGCACGCTTCGCTGCTTCGTTGCTGCGGGGTGTTGAACTGAGCCGCCGTGCAATCCGAACCGGTCCGGGCAATCGGGGCGGTTCGCTGCCATATCCACTTTCAGCGCACCCTATCCCGATCGCGCATCCAAGTTCCCGGCCCGGCGAAAGGGGAACTTTTTATTATATGTTTATCGACTGTTAGTGGGCCGAGGCCATGGCGACAGTGATCCCTTCGAAGCGGAGGCGATCTCGGAAAGCCGGGCGCGTAGATGGCGGTCGAATGAAGTCGATCACCCATTCCGTGGCGGGCAGGGGATATGAGGACTCCTGTTGCGCTCAGCAGGACCCGATACATGCCCGCAAGCATTTTTTCGCGCATCAGCGCCAAACTGGCCACCCTTTCCGCCATCGGCATTTTTCTGGTGGCGGTGATGCTGCTCACCGTCTGGCAGGGCGGCCAGCACGTCTATGAACGCGCGAAATATCAGGAGGGCCAGCTGGTCGTTTCCCGCGACCTGGTCGATGCCAAGGCTTCATGGCGGGGCATGCAGGTCGGGGTGCGCGATCTGCGTCTCGCCGCCTCCGCCGCCGAGATCGCCAAGGCCGCCGATTACCTCGCGGCCCGCCATCACTCGGTGATCAAATACCTTGACGATGCCATGGGCGGACTGCGGATGCAGGTCAACAGGGACCGGATCGTGAAGCTCAAAACGCTGGCCGAGAGCCTTTTCAACGCTACCGGCGACATGGTCGACATTACCAAGGCAAAACTCGCCCTCAAAGCTGGCGACACTTCCCTCGACGCAAAGGAGAAGGACTCTCAGGCAAAGCTGATGGCGATTTCGGATGAGGCGGCCAAGCTGCTCGACGAAGGAGTGGATTCGGCAAAGGCGATGGCAACAAAGGCTGGGGAGGAGGCGGATGCCGCCGCCGTTCTGGTTCTCTTTCTCAATCTCGGCATCGGCCTGCTGACGATCACCACGCTGATCGGCTCCGCCGTGTTTGGCGCCCGGGCGATTGCAAAGCCGATCGGCCGGATCACCGCGAGCATGAACGAGCTCGCTGGCGGCAATCTCGACGCCGGCATTCCTTTCGCCGGCCGGCGCGACGAAATCGGTGAGATGGCCCGTGCCGTCGAAGTCTTCAAGCAGAACGGCGCCAGGGTGCGCGAACTGGATGCCGCCGGCGCGGATAAGCGGGCCAAAGTCATCGAAATGCAGAAGAGCATCGACACGGTCATCACGGCGGCGGCGGCGGGCGATTTCACGCAGCGTGCGCCTGAGGAGTTCGGCTATCCCGATCTCAATCGCATCGTCATCGGTCTCAATCAGCTCATCGCCTCGGTCGACCGCGGCGTCGCGGAAACCCGCCGGGTCGTCTCGGCGCTCGCGAATGGCGATCTGACCGAGAATATGCGCGGCGAGTTCCAGGGGTCTTTCGCGGAGCTGCAGAACAATGTCAACGCGACGATGACCAACCTGCGCTCCGTGCTCGGCGAGGTGCGGGCGGCCGTCGATATCATCAATGGCGGCGCCGGCGAGATGCGGATCGCCTCCGGAGATCTGTCGCAGCGCACCGAGCAGCAGGCGGCGTCGCTGGAGGAAACCTCCTCCGCCCTGGAGGAGATCACTGTCGCGGTGAAGCACTCCACAGAGCGTGCGTTGGAAGCCAGCCATATGGTCGACGAGGCGAAGAAAGGCACCGGCCAGTCGAGCGACGTCGTCAGTCAGGCCGTTTCGGCCATGGGGCGGATCGAACAGGCTTCGGGCGAAATCGGCAAGATCATCAGCGTCATCGACGAGATCGCCTTCCAGACCAATCTTCTGGCGCTCAATGCCGGTGTCGAGGCGGCGCGTGCCGGCGAGGCCGGCAAGGGCTTTGCCGTCGTGGCGCAGGAGGTGCGCGAACTGGCGCAGCGTTCGGCCAATGCCGCCAAGGACATCAAGGTGCTGATCAACCGCTCCAGCGACGAGGTCCATTCCGGCGTCAAGCTGGTGACGGCGACGGGCGAGGCGCTCGGCCATATCCAGGGCCATGTGGTCAAGATCGACGAGCATGTGCGCTCGATCGCGACGGCCGCCCGCGAACAGTCGACCGGTCTCTCCGAAGTCTCGACTGCCGTCAATCAGATGGATCAGGTGACGCAGCAGAACGCGGCCATGGTCGAGGAATCCACCGCCGCGACCAACCGGCTGGCGGAAGAGGCAGCCAATCTTGCCCGGCTGATCGCCCGTTTCAAGCTGGACGCTGCACAGGCCGCGCCACGTGCTGCCACTCCCCAGAGCAGACCGGTTGCCTCGCCGGCGCGCACACTCGGCCAGAAGCTCGCCGGCGCCTTTGGCGGCCGCACTGCTACGGCGACTGCCGCGGCGGCGTCATGGGAGGAGTTCTGATATCGGCTCGGCCGGCGCGCCTGTTGAACCCGCTCAATTTCAGTAAATTCCGATGCCGGGAGTTACCGGGTGGGCGGTGACTGCGGGCGAAAGGCAAGGCGTTGCAGCACCGATCGAAACGATCGGCTCGCATAGATCTGATCATCGGGACAAGTTTATCGCCGGTCGAAATGCCTCGGGTCGGGCGGCAAAATTCTCGACCACGAAATCCACGAAAGCGCGGATTTTCGGCGAAAGCTGCCGGTTGGATGGCCAGACGAGCGAGAGCGAGCCGAATGGCGCCATGAAGGCGGTGAGGACGGGCATCAAAGTGCCGGCTCGGATGTGCGGCTCGGCGACATAGACCGGCAGATGCGCGAGCCCGAGGCCGGCCTGTGCTGCCCGCAGTCCCGCATCGGTATTGTTGAAGGTCAGGCTTCTCGGCAAAAGCAGCCGCTCAGATGGCGGATGGAATGCCCATGGCGCGATCCGGCCGCTGGATGGATATTTGAAGTGAATGCAGGCGTGCCGGGCGAGATCATCAGGCGTCTCCGGCCGTCCGCGACGCTCGAGATAGTCGGAACTGCCGCAAACGACGAAATGCTGATCGCCGAGACGGCGGGCGATCAACCGTGCATCGGCAAGCTCGCCGCTGCGCACGACGACATCCAGGCCCTCGGCGACCAGATCGATGACCCTGTCTTCGAAATCGATGTCCAGTTCGATCTCCGGAAATCGCGCCGCGAAGACCGGCAGGATCGGCATCAGCAGGTGATGGCCGACGATATGCGGCACGCTGACCCGCAGGCGTCCCCTGGGGCGTTCGCGGCTACGCACGATGGTTGCCTCGGCATCCTCCATATCGTCGATGATGCGCTTGAAGCGTTCGTAGAGGACCGCCCCTTCCTCGGTCAGACTGATACTGCGTGTCGTGCGGTTGAAGAGCCGCACGCCCAGCCGGCTTTCCAAACGCGCGACCGCCTTTCCGATGGCGGATGGCGAAACTCCGGCGACGCGCGCGGCCCCCACATAGCTCTGCTGTTCGGCAGCGTAGACAAGGGCAAAAATGCTCGCGAGGCTTTCCATGCAGCACCCAGATTAGAGATATTGTGTCCTTTATGTATGTCCGACATGGGCAATTGATCAATATTGCGTATGAAATATCCTTTGTTCTCGAAGCCGCGGGCCAGCGAGGCGCAGCCCGCGGGCGATATCTGCCAATACGAAGGAGTAAGCGGCATGCGGGACTTTGTGAAAGAATTGCCCAAGCACACGGCGAAATACATCGGAGAGAACGACCTGCTTCTAGACGTTTTCCATGGGGACAAGGGCTCGGATCATTCCGTCCGGCCGCCTCTGCTCTTCGTTCACGGCGCCTTCACCGGGAGCTGGATGTGGAGCAAGTACATTCCTCACTTCATATCGGCCGGATGGAGAGCGTATTGCCTCAACTTGCGCGGCCACTACAAGAGCCGATCGGTCGATTTGACCAAGGTCACCTTTGAGGACTACCTCGATGACATCCGCCAGGCGATCTTCGACATCGGTGAGGAATGCGCAGTCGCCCCAATCGTGATCGGCTTCAGCATGGGAGGAATCCTTAGCCAGAAACTGGCGGAAAACGTCAGGATTGCCGGGCTGGTGTTGATCGATTCCAGCATTTGCAGGGAAGTGCATGCCGAGGTGCCCTATCGCGACCTTGCGCCACGAATGCCCGGCGTTGTTGTGCCGGCGCCGGCACGCGAGGAGCAAGGGAGCGCCGATGAAACGCCCGAAGATATCGAGTTTCAGCGGAAGTACCTGTCGATGGAATCGGCGAAGGCATTCGCTGCATTTTCCTTTCATTGCGGGGCGGAAGGAATTTCCGTCGATGGCGAAAAGATCACATGTCCCAGCCTGGTCATCTCGGCTGTCGACGGTGAAGACGATGATCGCCGCGGTAGGGCGGCGGCACGCCACATTGGCGGCGAATATCTAGGTCTCCGGGGGACGACGCATACCGGTTTGCTGGTCGGGCAAAGATATCACGAAGCGGTAAGCCGCATCATGGATTGGTTGGCTCGCTTCGATGAAGCTCTATGTGATCAGCCTTCCAAACCGAGGCTTGCCAGCAGCCGGCCGACATAGGCTTCCAGGCCGCCGACCATGTCGAAGCGGGTGGGGTCGCGCAACCAGAGCATCTGCAGGCCGTCCATCACCGCGATGAGTTCGGCGGCCATCTCCTCACCATCGATCTTGGCGTCGATCGTGCCGTCGGCAATCGCCCGTCCGAAGGTCGCGGCGATGTCGTTCTGCATCTGGGTGGCGCGGGCGAGGAACCAGGCCTTGGCGGGGTGGTCCTTCATAAGGCTCTCCGCATTCAGGATGGCGAAGGCCCTGACGACCTCGAGCAATTCGGTGTTGCGGCGGAAGACGGCGACCATGCCCTGGAGCAGGCCGCTGAGATCGGAGCGATAATGTCCGATGAAATCGGCGCTTTCGAGATCGCGTTTGGCGAGGATCGCGAGCAGCAGATCGACCTTGGTGGGGAAATGGTGCAGCAGGCCGGGCAGCGACAGGCCGACATCGCGGGCGATGTCGCCGATTGCCGCATTCTGGTAGCCGTCTTCGGCAAAACGCCGCATCGCCGCCCTCAGGATTTCCGCGCGGCGTGTCTCTCCCTTGCGGGATCGGCGCCGTCGTTTTTCCTCTCCGGTCTGCTGTTCCGACAATTCCGCCATAGTCTCCTGTCTGCCTCTTAGCGCGGCAATCGGCGCGCCTTCAGCCGATTTCGTCCATGCTGTCCATCCATACATCAGGCTTGCCAGATTGACATCTTAAAAATACCGAGTAATCGGTAGGTTTAAGGATTTCCTTGGGAGGTTTGCATGATCGATTCCATTCTCGACCAGATGACGCTCGAGGAGCAGGTCTCCTTGCTATCCGGCGCCGATTTCTGGACGACCGTTCCGGTCGAGCGTCTCGGGGTGCCGAAGATCAAGGTGACGGACGGGCCGAACGGCGCACGCGGCGCCGGTTCGCTGGTCGCCGGCGTCAAGGCGACCTGCTTTCCCGTCGCCGTTGCGCTCGGCGCCAGCTGGAATCCCGATCTCGTCTCGCAGATGGGCGCAGCCCTTGCGCGCCAAGCAAAGAGCAAGGGTGCGGCCGTGCTGCTGGCACCCACGGTGAATATCCACCGCTCCGGCCTCAACGGGCGCAATTTCGAATGTTATTCCGAAGATCCGATGCTGACGGCCGAATTGGCCGTCGCCTATATCGACGGCGTGCAGGGCGAGGGGATCGCGGCGACGATCAAGCATTTCGCCGGCAACGAATCCGAGATCGAGCGTCAGACCATGTCTTCCGATATCGACGAGCGGACGCTGCGCGAAATCTACCTGCCGCCCTTCGAACAGGCGGTGCGCCGCGCCGGCGTCATGGCCGTCATGTCCTCCTATAACCGCCTGAACGGCACCTATACCAGCGAGCATCACTGGCTGCTGACCCAGGTGCTGCGCGAGGAATGGGGCTTCGACGGCATCGTCATGTCCGACTGGTTCGGCTCGCATTCGACCGCCGAGACGATCAATGCCGGCCTCGATCTCGAAATGCCGGGGCCGGCGCGCGACCGCGGCGAAAAGCTGGTCGCTGCCGTGCGCGAGGGCAAGGTCGAAGCCGCTGCGGTACGCGCCGCGGCGCGGCGCATATTGGTTTTGCTGGAGCGCGTTGGCGCCTTCGAGAACAAGCCCGATCTGACGGAACGGGCAATCGATCTGCCGGAGGATCGTGCACTGATCCGGCGCCTCGGCGCCGAGGGCGCGGTTCTCCTCAAGAATGACGGCATCCTGCCGCTTGCCAAGACCTCGCTCGACCGCATCGCGGTCATCGGACCGAATGCGGCGAGCGCCCGCGTCATGGGCGGCGGCAGTGCGCAGATCGCGGCGCATTATACGGTAAGCCCGCTCGAAGGCATCCGCACCGCCCTTTCCAATGCCAACAGCATCAGCCATGCGGTCGGCTGCCGCCACAATCGCCTGATCGACGTGTTCAAGGGAAAGATCACCGTCGAATATTTCAAGGGACGCGGCTGCAAGGGCGAGCCGCTGCATTTGGAAATCGTCGACAAGGGCGAGTTCTTCTGGTTCGAGCTGCCATCGGGCGAACTCGACCCTGCCGATTTCTCGGCCAGGATGACCATGCAGTACGTGCCGGAGGAGAGCGGCGATTATGTCTTCGGCATGACCAATGCCGGCCTGGCGCGGCTCTTCGTCGATGGTGCGCTGATGGTCGACGGCCATGAGGGTTGGACACGCGGCGAAAACTATTTCGGCACCGCCAATGACGAACAGCGCGGCAGCGTGGCGCTCGAAGCCGGCCGAGCCTATCAGCTGACGGTTGCGTATGAGCCGTCCATCGCGAGCGGCGAGGGCATCAACCTCATCGCTGTTCGTTTCGGCGTGGAAAAACCGCTCGGCGAGGCCGATATCGAGGCAGCCGTCGAGACGGCCCGGAATGCCGATGTGGCGCTTCTCTTCGTTGGCCGCGACGGCGAATGGGATACGGAAGGGTTGGACCTGCCCGACATGCGGCTTCCGGGCCGGCAGGAAGAACTGATCGAGCGGGTGGCGGCCGCCAACGCCAATACCGTCGTCGTGCTGCAGACCGGCGGCCCGGTGGAAATGCCCTGGCTCGGCAAGGTCCGCGCCGTGCTCGAGATGTGGTATCCGGGGCAGGAACTCGGCAATGCGCTCGCCGATGTGCTGTTCGGCGATGTCGAGCCCGGCGGCCGCCTGCCGCAGACATTCCCGAAGGCATTGGCCGACAATTCCGCCATCACAGGCGATCCCGCCGTCTATCCCGGCAAGGATGGGCATGTGCGTTATGCCGAAGGCGTCTTCGTCGGTTACCGTCATCACGATACCCATGCCGTCGAGCCGCTCTTCCCCTTCGGCTTCGGCCTTGGCTATACCCGCTTCACCTGGGGTGCACCGCGGCTGTCGGCTGGCGAAATGGGCGCCGAAGGCGTGACCGTCAGTGTCGACCTGACCAATACCGGCGACCGGGCGGGATCCGAATTGGTGCAGCTCTATGTGCGTTCGCCGAAGACCAAGGTAGAGCGGCCGGACAAGGAGCTACGTGCCTTCGCAAAACTTTCGCTGCAGCCCGGCGAGACCGGCACGGCCACAATGAAAATCCTGCCGCGCGACCTCGCCTATTTCGACGTCGAGGCCGGCGCCTTCCGCGCCGAAGCAGGCGACTATCAGCTAATCGGGGCGGCGAATGCCGCGGATGTCAGGTTCGTCGTCGAGCTGTCGTCCCCATCCAGCTACGTGCTGCCGCCGTCTCACTGACGGCGGGCGACGAGGCCGCTGCTGACCTGCAATCAGACAGCGTCGGGCTGGCTGCGGAGATTGGTGACAACGCGCCGGTTCTGTACCTTGCAGGAGCGCTCCGTGCAGTCGCGGACTTCGCGATCGTTGCCGTAGCCCTTGGCCCACATGCGCTTCGGATCGACGCCCTTTGAGGCGAGATAGGTCATCGCCGCGTCGGCGCGCTTCTGCGACAGCGTCTGCATTTTGGAAGCAGAACCGGAATCGTCGGCAAAGCCCTGCAGCTTGAGCAGCCAGGTCGGGTTCCTGTTGAGCCAATTGGCCTGGTTGTCCAAGGTTGCCATGGCGACGGAATCGAGTGCGGCCGAGTCCTGCTTGAAGTAGATCCGCCGGCCGACATTGAGGATAAAATCCTCTTCGCTTCCGGCCGCGACGTTTTCGAAGCCGGGCGCCGGATCGTTGGTCTGGCCGGTCATCGGCGCGGCAGTGGGTTCTTCCAGGGAGGCGATCTCCGTGGTGGAGCAGGCGGCAAGTGCCAGGAGCATGGCCGCGGCGAGAAGGCGGCTCGCATATCCTGTTGTAGCAGACATCAGGTGATATTCCTTATTCGACCGGGGTTGTTTGGCTGAGCTGCGTGGTGCTTTCGGCCTGGTCGGCAATATGCGGCAGAACCTGTACGGCCGTGCCGATCGGGCAACGCTGGTAAAGGTCGATGGCGTCTTCGTTGAACATACGGATGCAGCCGCTGGAGGCATCCTTGCCGATGCTCCAGGGCTCAAGCGTGCCATGGAAGCGATAGCCGGTGTCGACGCCGTCGCGATGCAGATACATGGCGCGGGGGCCGAGCGGGTTCTTCGGTGAGCCGCCTGCGACGAATTCGGGCAGTTCGGGATGGCGCTTGCGCATCTCCGGCGGCGGCGTCCAGCGCGGCCACAGCGACTTGGCGTCGATCGTGGCGCGGCCGAACCATTTGAAGCCTTCGCGGCCGACGCCGACGCCGTAGCGAATGGCGGTTTTGTTCTCCATGATCACGTAGAGAAAATGGTGCCTTGTATCGACGACGACGGTGCCGATCGGCTCGCTGCTGAAATATTTGACGACCTGGCGGTGCCACTTCCTGTCGATCTTGGCGAAGTTGGTCCCTCGGAACGTCACGCCATTGTCGACGATGGTGCCATCAAAATAGGACGACGCCGCGGCGAATGCCGGTCTGCCGACCGCACCGGCGCCAAGTAACGCCAAACCACCAAGCAAAATTTCCCTGCGGGTCCCCAGCATCGGCAATATCCCCCTTAAAGCCAAGCAGCGGAATATCAGTAAATCAGATTTTTCATTTGCGACAACAGAAAATTCTTCTCTTCGCTCAGGACGGGTGTCGCGTCTCAGGTCGCCTGGATCTATGTTGCTTCAATCATTACTCCCGGAGGCAGCTCTTCCATCCCCGAAGAACCTCAGGGAAAAAGATCGGGAAGGTCGGAACGGGCGATGCGCCGCAACCTGACCGCTTCTTCCGTGTCGATCCAACGATAAGGAAACCGCAGACGGGTGCCCACGGGTCCCCAATTGCCGATGGCGCTCAAAAGCTTGTCGAGAGCGGCGTTCGAATAGCCGAATTGTTGGCGGAAGGGGACGATATGGGCGTCCATGAACGCGCAAATGCGTCGTTCCAGTTCGAGTGCGGCGTCGAGTTCGTTTCGCATCGACACCGTCCAGATCTGAGCGCCGCGGGGATTGAGACAGGCCACATTGGAAAAGGAGCCGGCAGCGACGCCTTGCCTGACGCCGGTTGCGAGATGATGGCCGGGGACGAAGAGCGAAAGCCCGGACAGATGCTGGCGTGCTTCCGCGTACCAGGAACCGTCTCCATCGGCCAGCTTGACGCCGATCACTTGGGGCACTGCCGCGCAGAGCATGCCCAGCGCTTTTGGCGCCAACACCCGTTTTGCATGCGGCGGATTGTAGAGGACGAGCGGAATTCCGCAGGCAACGTCGGCCGCCCGTTTCAGGAAGTCGACCGCTTCGGCATCGGTGAGCGGCCACCAGTCCGGCAATATGACTTGAATGGCGCGGGGATCGAGTGCCGCGGCGCGGCGGAGGCGATTGAGCATGATCCGCGGGTCGGGCTGGCAGGCGCCGATCACGAATGGCATGGAGGAAGCCTTGCAGCGTTCGGCCAGCATCGCCTGGATCCTGTCGAATTCCTCCTCCGTCTGATTGTGGAATTCGCCGGCGGTGCCGTTCGAATAGATGCCGTCGACGCCAGCAGCTATGAGGATGTCGATCTCTTCGCCGAGCTTATCGAATTCGATGCTGTCATCGGCTGCGATCGGCAGGAGCAGGCTTGCCCAGTTGCCGCCGATGGCTGGATGCGGGGTCTTCGCGTTCATCTGTTTTCCCCGATGGATCATGGATCAGTTGAGGTCGTCGCGAATGCAGGCCTTGAGGTGGCCGGGCGCGATTTCCCGCAATTGCGGAACGGTGCCGGCGCAGGCCTCGAGCGCGCTCGGACAGCGCGTGCGAAAAACGCATCCGCTCGGCGGATTGGCCGGGCTGGGGATATCGCCTTTCAGGATCTGCCTGTCGCGGCGGGCATCCGGATCGGGTGAAGGGATCGCGGAGAGCAGCGCGCGCGTATAGGGATGCTGCGGTCTCGCATAGAGATCGGCACTCGGCGCGATCTCCATGATGCGGCCGAGATAGAGCACGATCACCCGGTCGCAGATATATTCGACGACGGCGAGATCATGCGAGATGAACAGCATAGTAAGGCCAAGCCGCTGCTGCAGCTCACGCAACAGGTTGATCACCTGCGCCTGGATCGACACGTCGAGGGCCGAGACCGGCTCGTCGGCCACGATGAATTCGGGCGACAAGGTCAATGCCCGGGCGATGCCGATGCGCTGGCGCTGGCCGCCGGAAAATTCATGCGCGTAGCGATGGATCGCATCGTCAGGCAGATCGACCTGAGCCAACGCGGCTTGCGCTCGTTGGAGCCTATCGCGTGCCGATCCGATCCCCTGGATCTTCAGGCCCTCCGTCAGGATTTCGCCGATCGTCATGCGCGGCGACAGACTGGCGAAGGGGTCCTGGAAAATATACTGCATGCGCGGCCGTTGCCGCCTCAGCGCCGAAGGGGAAAGTCCGGTGAGTTCCTGTCCGTCGAAGCGGACACTGCCCGAGGAAGGTTCGACCAGCCGAAGGACGGAACGCCCGATCGTGGTTTTCCCGCTGCCGGATTCGCCGACAAGTCCGACGACCTCCCCCTTGGCGATATCGAAGGAGATGCCCTCAAGAATGTTCAGCCGCGTGCCGCGGGACGTATAATGTTTGGACAGGTCGCGGACGGAGAGCAGGGGCGCGTTCATCTAGATCTCCTGCCATCTGATGCAGCGGCTGCGGTGCTGCGGATTGACCTGTTCGAGTGCCGGAATCGCGGCACGGCAGGCGTCGATCGCAAATTTGCAGCGTGGGGAAAAGGCGCAGCCGCTCGGCATGTTCATCAGGCCCGGAACCATGCCGGGAATGGCAGAGAGTTTTTCGCCGGCCTGTTTCATCCGTGATGCCTCGCCAAGCCGCGGCATGGAGGCGAGAAGGCCCATCGTGTAGGGATGCTTCGGATTGCGGAAAACCTCGCCGACCGGCCCTTGCTCGACAATCCTTCCGGCATACATCACCGCGACGCGGTGGGCGATTTCGGCGACCACGCCGAGATTGTGGGTGACGAAGAGCATGGCCATGCCGCGCTCGCGCTGCAGCTTGAGCAGCAGATCGAGGATCTGCGCCTGGATCGTCACGTCGAGCGCCGTGGTCGGCTCATCGGCGATCAGCAGGGCCGGATCGCAGGCGAGCGCCATGGCGATGGTGGCGCGCTGGCGCATGCCGCCCGACAATTCGTGCGGATATTGGCCGGCACGGCGCCGGGCATCCGGTATGCCGACGCTTTCCAGCAAGGCGACGGCTGCGTTCATTGCGGCCTTCCGGTTCGCGCCGCGATGGATGCGGATCGGCTCGGCGATCTGGTCACCGATCGTGAAAACGGGATTGAGGCTCGACATCGGCTCCTGGAACACCATGCCGATGTCGTCGCCCCTGATCCTGCGCATGCTCTCTTCACCCAGGGAAACAAGATCCCGGACCGCGCCGCTTCTCGTCGTCAGGCGGATGCTGCCGGCGGCGATCACACCGATGTTGCGGGTCAGCAGCCGCATGACCGACAGGCTGGTGACCGACTTGCCGGAGCCGGATTCGCCGACGAGCGCCAGCGTCTCGCCGGCGGCGACCGTCAGGTCGATATCGTTGACCGCCGCGATCTCGCCGCCGCGGATGCGGAAGATCGTTCGCAATCCCCTGATGTCGAGTACCGGTTCGGCCGTCTGTTCCATCGGCCGGCTCAGCTCAGCAGGCCGGTTGCACGCAGTATCTCGTCGATCCGTGCGATTTCCGCATCGTTGAGCGAGGCGCGCGGCCGCGGCATGACGGCGCTGTCGATAATGCCGAGGCGCTGCATGGCGGTCTTGAACGCGCCGATGCCCGATGCGCCGCCGCTGACACGGCCCTGGGCGACCCAGACGATTTCGAACAGGCGGCAGAGCCGCTCCTGCTCCTTCTTTGCGGCGGCCCAATCGCCCCGCTGCGCGGCATCCCAGAGTCTGACATAGCCGTGCGGATCGACATTGGCGATGCCGGGAACGACGCCGTGGGCGCCCATCAGCAGGGCGGTATCGACGACGATCTCGGAGCCGGTCATCAGGAAGACGTCCTTGTGCTCGGCGAGGTCGAGAAGCGCATAACGAAAGTTGCCGTCGTCGCCGCTGGAATCCTTGAGGCCGATGATGGCGCCTTCCCTGGCAAGCGTAATGACGGTCTGGCGCTGCAGCTTGACGTGAACGCAAACGGGAATGTCGTAGGCGATCAGCGGAACGTCCACCGCATCTCTGACATAACGGAAATGATCGAGGATCTCGGACTGGCTGGTGACCGTATAGAACGGGGCGGTCACGACCACAGCGTCGGCGCCGGCGGCCTTTGCGACCTTCGAATGGGCGATGACCCGATCGGTGGTCGGATCGATGACGCCGACGATCAGCGGCACGCGGCCGTTCACCACCTTGGCCGAATGCTCGATGATTTCGCGGCGGGTCTTTTCGTCATGGAAAATGACTTCGCTCGTCGACCCCAGCACGAATACGCCGTGGCAGCCGGCGTCGATCAGATGTTCGAGCACCCTGGTGTAGGAGGGGTAGTCGACGGTAAGATCCGGATTGAGCGGCGTTACGACGGGGGGGACGACACCCTTGAATTTGGCCATTTTCGCTTCTTTCGATCGTCAGTTCAGTTCAGTTCGGCACGCGGGTCGAAGGCATCTCTGAGGCCATCGCCGATGAAGTTGATTGCAAGCACGGCAAGGATCAGCGCGCCGCCGGGGAAGAGCCATTGCCATGGATATTGTTCGAGCACGGCGGTGGAGCGGGCGGCGTTCAGCATGTTGCCCCAGCTTGCCGCCGGTGGGGCGATCCCAAGACCGAGGAAGGACAAGCCGGCCTCGAGCAGGATGGCGTTGGCGATCTGCAGCGTCGCATAAACCACGAGGATATCGATCGAATTCGGCAGGCCGTGGCGGAAGAGCAGATGCCCGATGCCGGCGCCCATGCCGCGGGCGGCCATGACGAAATCACGCTCGCGCAATTCCAGCAGCCGGGAGCGGATCATCCGCGCCAGCAGCGGCCAGGAGAGCAGTGAGATGACCAGCACCGTCGGCCAGATGCCGGTGCCGGCGATCGAGGCGAGCACAAGCAGGAAGATGACGGGCGGCAGGGTCATCACCAGATCGACGAAGCGCATCGAGACGGCATCCGCCCAACGACCCGCAAGTACCGAGATCGCCCCGAAGAGAAAACCGATGATGGCGGAAAACGCGGTCGATGCGATGGCGACCAGCAGCGAGATCCGGCCGCCTTCGAGCACCCGCGCGAAGACATCGCGGCCGACGCCGTCGGTTCCGAACCAGTGAGTGGCCGTCGGGCCGCTATTCATCGCCAGAAGATCGATGTCATTCGGCTGGAAAGCCCACCAGAGCGGATAGGAAAGGATCAGCAGCAGCATCGGAACGGCCATGCAGACGCCGGCAACCGCCGCGCGGTTGAGCATGAAACGGCTGAAGGCGCGGGCAAGCGGCCCCGGGCTGCGGTGCTGGGGGGCGCGTGCCAGCATGGTCAGCCCACCTTGATGCGCGGGTCGACGACCGCATAGGTGATGTCGGTCAAAAGATTGACGACGATAACGCAAGTGCCGATGACGAGCGTCGCGCCCATGATGACAGGGTAGTCGCGGGTCTGTACGGCATCGACCAGCAAAAGGCCCATGCCCGGCCAGTTGAAGACGCTCTCGATGAAGATGGCGCCGCCGATCGCAAGCCCGATGGTGGAGCCGATCAGGGTGACGATCGGAAGAAGCGCATTGCGCAACGCATGTTTGCTGATGACCCAGAACTCGCGAACGCCCTTGGCGCGCGCCGTGCGGACGTAATCCTGGTTCAGAACTTCGAGCAGCGACGCGCGCATGTACCGCATGATCAACGCGGCTTGGGCGACGGACAGAAGCGCTGCCGGCAGGATCAGGTGGTGGAGCAGATCACTGAGCGAGAATTCTTCGCCCGGCGTCAGCATGCCGCCCGACGGCATCAAGTGCAGGCGGACGGAGAAGATATAGAGACCGATCAGCGCGCTGAGGAATGCCGGGCTCGAAATGCCGGCAAGCGCGACCACCGACAGGGAGAGATCGGCAAGCGAATTGCGGCGGACGGCGCCGATCACCCCGCAGGCGATGCCGGCGACGATGGCGAAGGCAAGTGCGGTGCCCATCAGCAGCACCGTCGGCCCGATCCGCGACAGCACCAGGCTGAGAACCGGCTGGTCGAGACGCTTGATCGAATAACCGAGATTGCCCGCCAGCGCCTGCTGCAGCCAGCCCAGATACTGGACCGGCAAGGGCTGGTCGAGCCCGAGGCGTCGGCGCAGATCGGCAAGATGCGACGGCGACATCGGCAGGTTCGGATCGATATAGGCATCGATCGGATCGCCGGGTGTCAGGCGCAACAGCAGGAAGATCAGCATGCTCAGGGCGACGAGCATGCCTGTTCCTATGATCAGGCGTCTAAGACTGTATCGGAGCATCGTCAATCCGTCTGTCGGGCCGTCTGTCGGGCCGCCTTGTCGGGCCGTCCTGTCAGGGTGGCCGAAGCCACCCTTGAGCCTTTGCGGAAACCGTTATTCGGCCATCGACCATTTCTGCGGGTCGGCCTGGTAGGGGCCGCCGCCCGGCGCCGGCGTCCAAACGAAATCCTTGGCCTTGGTCGAGACGATGCCGTAGCGGTTTGCCACCCAGAGCGTCGCCCAGGGCAGGTTGGTGTTCATCACCTTGCAGACGTCCTGGTAGGCCGCATCCCGCTTGGCGCTGTCGGGCTCGGCAAGCGCGCTATCCAGCGCCTTGGTGAGATCGGGCATTCGCACTCTGGCGACATTCGGTCCGGCCGGAGGGATCTGTTTCTCGTTGAGGCCGACATTGATGCTTCCGGCATCCGGCCCGTTCTGCAGCCCGGCGTAAACCATCTGGAACTGGGCAATATCCGGCGTCGCATTGAGAACGATGCTGTTATAGGTCGGCGCATCGACGGCGCGCGGCACGATGTTGATGCCGACCTGGGCAAGCATCGCCTGGACTGCGGCAAGAACGTTGGTGGCAAGCGGCGTGGTGTAATAGGTCAGAAGCGTGATCGGCTTGCTGCCGTTGATCTGATCCCAGCCGGCGTCCTTGAGCAGTTGCTTCGCCTTCTCGGGATCGTAGGCGTAGCTGTCGATGCCTTGGGGTATCAGCTGTTCGGCGACATAGGCGCAGTTGGCCGGTTTGGCTGCACCGCCATAGAGGCTCTGGATGATGGCATTGCGATTGATCGCATACATCACCGCCTGGCGGACGCGCAAATCCTTCCAGATCGGGGAATCGTGGTTGAAGCCCAGATAGTTGACGACGAAAGAGTTGCCTTCGATGACCTTGAAGTCCTTGTTGTCCTTGAAGGTCGGCACGTCGTTGGAATCGACATAGGTGAACTGGATCTCGCCGGATCGGAGGGCCGCGATCGCCGCGGCCGGGTTGGCGAAATAGCGGTTGATGACGCGTTCGAGCGCCGGCTTGCCACCGCGATAATCGGTGTTTGCGGCAAGCTCGACATATTGATCCGAGACGTATTTGGTGAATTTGAACGGGCCGGTGCCGATCGGCGCGGTGGACCACCAGGTGTTCTTCGCCAGCTGGTCAGCCGGTATCGCGGCGAGCGCATGCTCGGGCAGCATCATCACCTTGGTCATCGTGTCGAGAAAACTGCTGCTGGGTGCGCTAAGCTTGATGACGACGGTGTGATCGTCCGGCGCCTCGACGGACGATATGCCCTTCAGCCGGGCCGCGAGCACCGAGCCGGTTTTCGCATCCGTCGCAAGGTCCAGGGTGAATTTCGCATCCTTGGCGGTAAAGGGTTTGCCATCATGCCATTTGGCGTCGGCGAGCTTGAACGTGTAGGTCAGCTGATCGGGGCTGATCTCGTAGGCGTTCGCCAGCGCGCCGACGACTTTCTGCAGCTTCTCGTCATAGGTGATCAGCGGTTCGTAATAGATGCTGAGCCAGGTAAAGCCGGCGGTCGCCGCCAGCGGATTGAAGTTGCCCTGGAAGCCTCCCGGGCCGACATCGAAGCCGCCGGACAGGGTGGCAGCCTGCGCGTGGATCGCAGCGCCCGAAACGACAAGAGCCGGAACGGCTGTTGTCGACAGCAGGGCGCCAAGCGCGATAGCGGATAGTCTAGACAGTCTTTTCATGCGTTCCTCCCATGTTTGAACTTGTCTTGTTATTGGCAATCACCCGGGCAATTCCCTCGTAATGGCGATCCAGGCGCCGGCGCGCCTCCTCCAGATCCTTTGCCTCGATCGCATCGACGATTGCGGCGTGATCGCGCCACGTCGCCATCGGATCGGTATTTTCAAGATTGACGAAATCCGACGCCTTGTAGAAGGCGAGCCAGAAGACATCGATCAGCCGTACGAGCGTCTCGTTGTCCTGGCAGCGAAACAGCAGCCGGTGGAACAACTGGTCGTCCGCCGCGAAGGTTTTACCGCGCTCGGCATGGGCGCGCATTCGATCGACTGTGGCGCGCAGTTCGGCAATGTCCTCCTCGCCAATCATATCGATCGTCTTGCCGATCAATCCCACCTCAAGCGTGCGCCGGATTTCGAGAACCTCCTCGATCTGCCGCAGGGCGCCGCCGAGGCCGTAAGCGAGGTTGTCGAGAAGCGGCTCGAAGGAAAATGCCTTCACGAAAATGCCGACGCCGCGCCGTGTCTCCAGCACGCCGAGCGATTCCAGCGCCTTGATGCCTTCCCTCAGCGAATTGCGGCTGACACCGAGCTGGGTCGCAAGCTCTCCTTCCGCCGGAAGCAGGGTTCCGGGGGCAAGGCCGTTATCGTCGATATAGGCGCGCAGACTTTCCTGCACGGAGACGTGCAAAAGCGGTGCGCGCGTCAGCGGCTTCATCGATTTCAATGTCATGCCGGGTCGCTTCCTAGCATCGCCGATAAGGATGACCACTACATATATACTTGTAGGATATCTGTCAAGTGGATAGGCTTTTGGGTGATGAGTCGGGTGCCCGACATTTGCGGCGAAGTCGCTCGTGGAAAACAACGTCCCGGCGAGAGCGGCGCTCACTTCGATGTGGAATTGGACGCTTGAAAAGCGAGGCTGAGGCCGGGCCAAGCCTCGGGGACGTGTGCAACCTGTTCGGGAGTGCCGAAAGCCATGGATTTCATCAATAAAAGGTGACTAAAATAATCATCTTATGTTGACAATGCTTCCTTCGCTCCATAGGTTCCGCCCGCATCCGTGAGGTAGGGACCAAGAATGGCGCGTGTTTTTCTGAATGTTTCTAATATTGTACCCAGAATTTACAGGGATAGCCTGTTTGCCACGACAGCTCTGATCGCGACCGGCATTGCAGCCCTACCGGCTGCCGCCCAGAGCGCGACCACAGGTGACACCGCGACGGCGCTGGAACCGATCGTCATTCAAGGTGCAGCCTCTGATAGCAAGACCGACCGGACGTCCGTTACCGCCAAGAACAGCGCGGGCGCAACCAAGATCAGCACGCCGCTCGTCGAAACGCCGCGTTCGATCTCCGTCACCACCGAGAAGGAAATCGAGCAGCGCGGCGCGCAGAGCGTCATCGAGGCGGTGCGTTATACCGCTGGCGTGACAACCGGACCGAACGGTTTCGATCCGCGATTTGACCAGATCTACATTCGCGGCTTCAACATCACGACGGTCGGCGACTTTCGTGACAGCCTGCGTCAGCCCTACATGAATTACGGCATGTTCCGCACCGATCCCTATCAGTTACAGCGCGTCGAGGTGATCAAGGGGCCAGTTTCCGTTCTCTACGGTGCGGGATCGCCGGGCGGCCTCGTCAACAAAATATCGAAGCTTCCGACCGAGGAGCCGATCCGCGAAGTCGGCATTACCTACGGCACCAAGGACCGGCTGCAGGGGATGTTCGATTTCGGCGGGCCTATCAGTGAGGGCAACGACGATTTCCTCTATCGCATCGTCGGTCTCGCCCGCCGCGGCGACACGAATTTCGATATTGCCGACGACCGCTATTTCCTGGCGCCGTCTTTCACCTGGAAGCCTGACGAGGGCACGTCCCTAACGGTATACGGTCTGGCGCAGTCGGACGAGACCGATTCCAATGTCGGCGCGATCACGACCTTGGACGGCAAGTTCCACGAACTCAGGGAGAGCGATCCCGACTACGATTACCAGAAGGTCAAGCAGCAGCAGGTCGGCTATCAGTTCGAACATGAATTCGACAACGGCCTGACCTTCCGGCAGAACCTGCGTTATTCGCATCTCGATCTGGAGGCCCGCTATCTCGGCATTACCGGCTGGACCGGGACCGTCGCACATCGTGGCACAAATGCGATCCGCGACGAAATGAACGTTTTCCAGGTCGACAATCAGCTCGAAGCGAAGTTCGACACGGGTCCGTTGGCCCATACGATGCTGTTCGGGCTCGACTACACCAATCTCCAGTCGAGCTTTGGCTACGGCGCCGGCGCTGCCGATCCCGCGTTCGACTTCGATATCGCCAATCCGACCTATGGAGTCTCGGGCGCTACGCCGGACTATAGTATCCTTGCTTCCGATGCCGACATGCGACAGGCCGGCATTTACGCGATGGATCAGATCGAGGTCGGAAACTGGCGCTTCAACCTCGGCGGCCGGCAGACCTGGGTGAACCAGACGCGCGATGCGACCCTGCCCGCGGTCAGCTCGGAGGAGGTCGACAAGAACGCCTTCTCCTGGCAAGCCGGTGCTCTCTACCTCTTCGATAACGGCATTGCTCCCTTCGTCTCCTACGCCACCTCGTTCGATCCGGTGACCAACCGTTCGACCTCAGGCAAGATCCTGGCGCCGACAGAGGGGGAACAATACGAAGTCGGCGTGAAATACCAGCCGCCGGGCTCCGATATCCTCCTGTCGGCCGTTGCCTATCACATCGTCGAAAAGAACAAGCCGGTGCTGGTCGATCCGCTGCTGTTTGCCTATGGCTCGATCGGTGAAGTGACCGGAAAGGGCGTCGAACTCGAAGCTCGCGCGGCGGTAGCCGATGGCTGGGATCTTATCGCGGCTTACACCTACAACCAGTCAGAAGTGACGGGCGGCGGTGAAAACGAGGGCAATACGCCGGCCCTGACACCCTCGCATGTCGCTAGCCTCTGGGCCAACTACACGTTCCAGGAAACCAACCCCTTCAACGGCCTGTCGGTCGGCGCAGGTGTTCGTTATGTCAGCGAGAACTGGACGGATACCGCCAATACGTCGAAGAACCCGTCGAGCTTCTACATCGACGCATCCGCATCATATGATTTCGGTGCGGTCGACAAGAAATACGAAGGCCTGACCGCGGCCTTCAATATCCGCAACATTGCCGACGAGCGCGACACCGTCTGCAACGAAGGCTTCTGCTATCTCGGCCAGGGCCGCAACATAACCGGGACGCTGAAGTATCGGTGGTAAGGCATGGCTGCAGAGCCGAATAGGGCGTCTCGGCGCCCGACTTCGATCGCCAATCATCCTGTCGCCCACCAGGCCGTTGACGGCGTGGTGGGCGATGGCGCGTTCTCCTATTGGCCGCGGCAAGCTGCTCGGTGCCCCACCGCAGACGGGCATCGTCCTTGCTTGCAGGGATCTCAGCGACGCCGCACTCTTTGACGGGCTCATCGCCCGGTATTCGCAAAAATTTCCAGGTAGCGACCGCCGTGCGGTCGTCTCGATGTGGGCCCTCTACTATTTCAGCATCCTGTCGATTGCCCAGCCCGCAGATATTCATGCACTGGATCGGGCTGCCGTTGGAGATCGATAGGCCGGGCTTTGGTGGCTGCGGCGAAGCTTGCCCGCTACCGAACGCGCGCCATTAGAGTCTGTCAGGGTTATTCTGAACCATACCCTGCATGTCTGAGGTAGTTGGAGCACTCCTGGGGACTGAACGCCTTCAAGAGTTCTCCAATGCGTCTCCATGTAGTTTCAACGGTTCGTTCGT
>NZ_LOKU01000030.1:0-52013 GCF_002211295.1 Rhizobium sp. N122
ATCAGGGCGATCGCCAGAATCCGGTTGCTCTATCGACTGCGCGAGCCGCCGCGAAGGCGACGATCCATCGCACATAGACAGCTAAGTTAGCGCATATGGGGTCAAGCCCGAGGAGGACGGAGGGTGGGGCAATCTCTGCGGCAAGAACCGTGACGTTTGCTGAAATAGCAGCGGAATTGCCAACGCCCACCGCACTTCTCAATTCAAAGAATATCCACCCGCCGCAGCAGCCACCAGGCAAAAGCGATCGAGGCGACGATGAGGGCGACGGCGTATTCGGTGCCGTAATCGCCGACGGCGAAGGGCAGGTTGGCGGTGTTCATGCCGAAGAAACCGGTCACCAGGGTCGGCGGCAGCAGGAAGGCGGTCATGATCGACAGCAGATAGAGGTGGCGGTTGGTTTCGGAGGATTGTTTCGAATCGATTTCTTCGTGCAGCAGGCGCGCCCTGTCCTGCAGCGCATAGATATCGTGGTCGACCGTTTCCAGCCGGCTCGTCAGCCGCCGCGCCACGTCGTCGAAACCGAAGGGCATTTCGTCGTCGTCGGCGGCCGCGGCGCGGCGCATCAGCGCCAGCACCGTGCGCAGATGCCGATGCAGCCTGACCACGGTTCGCCGGACCGGCGCCAGCCGCCGGCGTTCGTCGCGCGGCGCATTGTCGTAGACGAAATCCTCGATCAGGTTCAGTTCATCGGTCAGTTCGATGACGATCGAAATCAGCGTGCGCTGAAACTCGATCACCAGCAGTTCGAACAGATCGACCGGCCGCGAGAATTTGCCTGGATTCTTCTCGATCAGCGCCCGCGCCCGTTCGACGCTGCGCAGCGGCTGCAGCCTGGTGGTGATGATGAAGCGGTCGGACATGGCGAAATGCAGCCAGCCGAGATTGTTGGTATCCTCAGCGAAATCGCGCTGGCAGTCGACGAGGGTGCCGTAGAGCATCTGCTCGTCGACGGTGATGGTTGCATGCGTGTCACGCGTCGTCAGCGCCGATTTTGCGTCCTCTGTCAGCCCGGTGAGCGTTTCGAGCAATGCCGGCACGCGGGCGTCGACCAGGTTGAGGTGCAGCCAGTAGAAGCAATTGTCGGCGGTCAGATCCGCCACCGTCGCACTGTTGTTCAGCCGCACCGCGCTCTTGTCATCCTGCGAAAAGCGATAGGCCCAGACAAAACCGGGTATATTGACGGGCAGTGTATCCATTGGTCGCCGATCCTTTGCGAAGGCGATGTCCTTACAGGCTCTTCATGACGGCTATTTGCGCAGGGGTGCAAGAGCTCGGCGCCGTTTCCGGCGAATTATCGCATGGCGGGCGGGGAAATCGAAATTGACGTTTACGTAAAAATCAATTAGCCCTTTGCCTCGGAGGGCTTTGCCCAAATACAGGAAGTGCAGGCCGGTCCCGCGGAGGAAGACAATGTATAAGGCGCCCGTCGAGGAAATTGCGTTCACGTTGAAGCACGTAGCCGGCATGGGCGAAGCGCTTTCACAAGGGTTTCTCGGCGATCTCGGCGAAGATCTGGTCGATGCGATCCTCTCCGAGGCGGGACGTTTTGCCACAGAGGAAGTGGCGCCGCTCGCCGACATCGGCGACCGCCAGGGCGCCCGTCTGGAAGACGGCGAGGTCAGGCTGCCGGACGGCTGGCGCGATCTCTATCGCAACTGGATCGCCAGCGGCTGGAACAGCCTGACGGGGCCGGAAGCGTTCGGCGGCCAGGCCTTGCCGCATATGCTGAACGTTGCCGCACTGGAAATGTGGAATTCCGGCTCTATGGCCTTCGCGCTCGCCCCGACGCTGACGATGGGCGCCATCGAAGCGGTCAGCACCCATGGCAGTCCGGCGCTGAAGGAAACATATCTGGCAAGGATGGTATCCGGCGAATGGACCGGCACCATGAACCTGACCGAGCCGCATGCCGGCTCCGATCTCGGCGTGCTCAAAGCCCGCGCCGAGCGCCGCGCCGATGGCAGTTACCGCCTCTTCGGCCAGAAGATCTTCATCACCTGGGGCGAGCACGACGCGGCCGACAACATCATCCATCTGGTGCTCGCACGCCTGCCGGATGCGCCGGCCGGCACGCGTGGCATCTCGCTCTTTCTCGTGCCGAAATTCCTGGTGAAGGACGACGGCTCGCTCGGACCCCGCAACGATCTGTTCTGCCACTCGCTGGAGCACAAGCTTGGCATCCACGGCTCGCCGACCTGCACGATGATCTATGGCGACGGCCGGTTCGGCGACGAAAAGGGTGCGATCGGCTGGCTGGTCGGCGAGGAGAACAAGGGCCTCGCCTGCATGTTCACGATGATGAACAATGCCCGTCTGGCGGTCGGCATGCAGGGCGTGGCGATCGCCGAAGCCGCCACCCAGAAGGCACTCGCCTATGCCAAGGAACGCACCCAAGGCAGGGCGCCCGGCTGGGCCGGCGCCGGCATGAGCCCGATCGTCGAACATCCCGATGTCATCAGGATGCTGCTGACGATGAAGGCGCTAACGCAAGGGTCGCGCGCCATCTCCTATGCCTGCGCCCATGCGATCGACATGTCCCACCGGGCAGGCGATAGCAGCCGCCACTGGCAGGAACGCGCCGCGCTGCTGACGCCGATCGCCAAATCCTTTTCCACCGATGCCGGAGTCGACGTCGCCTCGCTGGGTGTTCAAGTGCATGGCGGCATGGGCTTCATCGAGGAGACCGGTGCGGCGCGGTATCTGCGCGACGCCCGCATCGCGCCGATCTACGAGGGCACCAACGGCATCCAGGCAATCGACCTCGTCACCCGCAAGCTGCCGCTCTCCGGCGGCGATCAGGTGAAGGGCCTCATCGCTGAATTGAAGGGGATCGCCGATAGCGTCCGCCGCTCCAATCTCGATGGTTTCGGTGAGACCGCCGTCAGGCTCGACGCAGCGCTTTCAGATCTCGACGCGGCGACCGCCTGGCTGACGAAAATGCTGGCCGATGGCAAGGCGGCCGAGGCGCTCTCGGGTGCGACACCCTATCAGCGCCTGTTCGGCCTCGCGCTCACCGGCTGTTATCTCGCCAAGGGCGCTCTCGCCGAAAGCGGCGATGGCAGGGGCGAGGGCCGCATCGCGCTCTGCCGCTTCGCCGCCGAAAACCTGCTGGCCGAGACCGCAGCCCTTCGCGACCGCGTCGTCAATGGCGCGGCAAGCCTTGTCGCCGCCCGCATCCTGCTCGCCTGAGGCGACCCCAAGACCTCTGAGGAGATTTCATGACCGATCACATCATTGTCGAGCAGCCTTCCGCCCATCCCGGCGTGCAGCTTATCCGCTTCAACCGGCCGGAGAAGAAGAACGCCATCACCCGCGCCATGTACCGGACAATGGCCGATGCGCTTAAGGCGGCGGACGCCGATCCCGCCATCCGCGCCACCGCCTTTCTCGGCACCGAGGGCTGCTTTTCCTCAGGCAATGATCTGAACGACTTCCTTGCCGCCGCAGTCGGTGGCGGCGGCCTGGAGCAGGAGATTCTCGATTTCCTCTATGCGCTGGTGAAGGCGGAAAAACCCGTGATCTCCGGCGTCGACGGTCTGGCGATCGGCATCGGCACGACGATCCACCTCCATTGTGACCTGACGATCGCCTCGAGCCGCAGCCAGTTCCGCACCCCCTTCGTCGATCTGGCGCTGGTGCCGGAGGCGGGGTCCAGTCTCGTTGCGCCGCGGCTGATGGGCCAGCAGCGCGCCTTCGCCCTGCTGGCGGCCGGCGAAGGCTTTTCGGCCGCCGAGGCCAAGGACGCCGGTCTCATCTGGAAAGTGGTCGAACCCGGCGAAGTCGATGCCATAACGCTGGCGACCGCCGCCCGGCTCGCCGCCAAACCGCCGGAAGCGCTGCGCATCGCCCGCGATCTCATCCGCGGCGATAGCGGCGAGATCATCGCCCGCGTCGACGAGGAGGCCCGCCACTTCTCCGCCCGCCTGAAAAGTGCGGAGGCCCGGGCCGCCTTCGAAGCCTTCGTGCGCCGCTAAACCGCTTCACACTTTTGCTGGAGTTGCTTGGACCGCCGGCACATTGAAGACCTCACCGGCCCTGAGCGGCCGGAACCGTTCCGCGGGAATATCGTGCGCGCGCATTGCATCTTGCAATGCCCTCGTCGGCGCATCGACCGCTTCATTCGTCAGTTGGAACGTCGCGAAGTGATGCCCCGCCACATAGGCGGCGTTTGCCAGCGTCATCCCGATCACCGCCTCCTGTGGATTCTGGTGCTGGCCTTGCATGAACCATCGCGGCTCATAGGCGCCGAAGGGTAGAATGGCCAGTCGAAAGCCGCCATGCTTCTGCTGTGCGGCTTTGTAATTGATGCCGTGGTGAAAGCCCGTATCGCCGACGTGATAGATCTTTCCGGCCGGAGTCGACAAAACGAACGAGGCCCAGAGTGCCATGCGGCGATCTCTGCCGCCGCGGGCGGACCAATGATGGGCCGGTTCCGCATCGATGCTGATTCCGGCGTGCGCAATGCGCTCGCCCCAGTCCATCACTGTTGTCTGTAGAGCGGGCACGGCGCGGTGGATGATCGTGTCGTTGCCGAGCGGCGTCACCACACGCGGCCGATGCTGCGCATGCAGCCGTCTGAGCGTTGCGATATCGAGATGATCATAATGATTGTGCGTTACCAGCACGAGATCGATCGGCGGCAGATCATCGAATGCGATGCCCGGTCGGACGACGCGTTTCGGCCCGGCAAAGGTGAAAGGGCTGACGCGCTCCGACCACACCGGGTCGGTGAGGATATTGAGCCCGGCGACCTGCACCAGCATCGTCGCATGCCCAACCATGGTCACCCTCAGATCCCCGCCGTCGACGCGTGGATCGGGCTTGGCCGCCGGATATGGGCTTGGGACCGACCGCGGCCAACGCGCACGGCCACCACCGAATTGCCACCGCAGCAAATCGCGGAAACCAAGCGGCTCAATCCCGTCCGGATTGAAGAAGTATGTGCCGTCGAAGTGATCGGACACCGGGCCGGCATAATAGGGGTTGCGTCGTTTGGTCTTGCGCATTCAGAAGCGGTTTCCTTGGCCTAAAGCGCGTCGCGATCTTTCAGATTCGCCCCTTGCGCTTTCGGTCTATGTTTTTATGCATGTCGGCTCGAAATCTGAATCCTATTCTCGATTAAAGAGTCAGGCTGAGGCCGGAAACTCATTGACCTTGCGCAGCAGGCTGTCGACCAGCCGCTCCGGGAGGTAGCGGCGAAGCGAGCGGACCTGGCGCGACTGCTTGCCGGCGGAATAGCGCAGCTTCGGCTTCTTCGCCGTTGCGGCTTTGACGACCATATCAGCGACAATCTGCGGCGCATCGCCACTCTCCACCCACTTGCGCATCAGCGCTTCGCTGCGGGCGCGCTCCGAAGCATAGGCCGGAAGAGGCTGGTCTGCTCGTGTCAGATTTTCCTCGAAGGATGTTCTGGTGACGCCGGGTTGGACGAGAACCACGCGAATGCCGAAGTTGCGCACTTCATGATCGAGCGATTCCGAATAGCCCTCGAGCGCATGTTTGGTCGAAGCATAAAAGGCGTTGTAAGGAGCCGGAATAAGGCCGAGGATCGAGCTCATGTTGATAATCCGGCCGCTCTTCTGCTTGCGCATGACCGGCAGGACGGCATTGGCGACGCGTGCCACGCCGAAGACGTTGACGTCGAAAAGCTGCTGGGCCTGCGTGATCGAGGATTCTTCGGCGCCGCCGATGAGGCCGATGCCGGCATTGTTGACGACAAGGTCGATGCGGCCGGTTTGTTGGACGATCTCCGCAACAGCCGCCTGCACCGATGCTTCCTCAGCCACATCGCAGATCAGCATCGTTATCCCGGGCCTGTTGCCGACTGGTTTGCGGCTGGTCCCGAACACGCGGTAGCCGGCCTTTACCAGAGATTCAGCCGTCGCAAGGCCGATCCCTGAGGACGCTCCAGTGACCAGTGCAACGTTTCTGCTTTTGTCGATCATATCGTCAGCTTTCAAAGGTGTGGATCATCGTTGGCCGATCTGTTACTATCTTTTCGATATCATGTCACTATCGAAAAGATACCGAATGAAAAATAATTCGATTCCGCAATGCCCGGTCGCCCGCGGCCTTCAATCCGTCGGCGATGCATGGAGCATTCTCGTGCTGCGCGACGCCCATACGGGCCTCACCCGCTTCGACCAGTTCAGGAAGAGCCTTGGCATCGTGCCGACGATGCTGACGAAGCGCCTGAAGGCGCTGACAGATGACGGTCTCATGGAAAAGCGCCTTTATTCCGAACGACCGCCCCGAGAGGAATACGTGTTGACGGAAGCGGGCCGGGATTTCCTGCCGGTGCTGATGATGATCGGGGCGTGGGCGCATCGCCACTGCGACGGCGAACTCGCCCGCTATGTCGATGTCGAGACGGGCTTGGAGATCGAGCCGATCGCAATCGACGCCGTCAGCGGTGCAAAGCTCGGAACCCGGGCTATGCGGCTAAGTGCGGGAGAGGAGAGTCCGGCACGCAATAGAGATGCTTGAGGGCATGCGCCCTCCGCACTGACGGGGAGGGTAAGGCGCCTGACGCCTTATTTCTCCAGCGTCGCCACCACCTCGACATGCGAGGTCCAGAGGAACTGGTCGATCGGCGTCACGCCGGTGATCCGGTAACCGCCCTCGACGAGGATCGCGAGATCCCGCGCCAGCGTCAGCGGGTTGCAGCTGACGGCGGCGATCTTCTTGACGCCGGAGCGGGCAAGCTCCTTGCACTGGAACTCCGCACCGGCGCGCGGCGGGTCGAAGACGACGGCGTCATAGGGCTTGAACTCCTGCGTCATCAGCGGGCGGCGGAAGAGATCGCGCTTTTCGATGCTGACCGGCTTCAGCCCTTGCGTGTTGCGGGCGGCGTGGTCGAGGGCGGCGAGCGCCTTTGCCTCGGCTTCGACAGCATGCACGCGGCCGATCCGCGCCAGCCTGAGCGAAAATGTGCCGGCGCCGGCAAAGAGGTCGGCGATCCTTTTGGCCTTGCCGGCATGGGCAAGCACCAGCTCGGCCATCGCCTCCTCAGCCGGTTTGGTCGCCTGGGCAAAACCGCCCGGCGGCGGGGAGACCTGGACGCCGCCGAAATCGATCAGCGGCTTCGATGGCTCGATGAGGATTTCGCCGTTCAAAGAAACGCGGGCGACGCCGCGCAGGCTGAGCACGGTTTCCACCGCCTTGCGCCGCTGCGCATCGGAGAGTTTCTTCACCTCGTCGACCGCGATGTCGAGGCCGGACAGCGTTTCGAGCACGGAGACGCGGAAGGGTTCGGCATTGGTCGCGAGCGATGCCGCAATCACCCTGATCGCCGGCAGCCGTGCGATAATCCCTGCCGACGAGATCGGACATTCCTCGATCGCGACGATATGATGGCTTTCGGCCTGGTTGAAACCGATCAGCATGTCCTTCTCGGTCTTGCGCGCCGCAAACACCACGCGCCGGCGTTCGCCCGGACGGGCCGGCACGATCTCGCCGACCTCAGGCGTCAGCCCCTTCGATCTCAGCGCATCGATGACCAGTTGGCGCTTAAAGGCGCGGTAGGGGCTCTCTGCCATATGCTGCAGCGTGCAGCCGCCGCAGGTGCCGTTGACGCCATCCGGGCCGAAATGCCGGCAGGGCGGCTCCTGCCGGTCGGGCGAGGCTGTCGTGATCGACATGATCGTGCCCTGGCTTTTGACGCGGGCGATCGCCACGGTTTCCCCCGGCAGCGAGAAGGGCACATAGACAGGCCCGCCGGCGCTGCCGGCAATGCCGTCGCCCTGGGCGCCGAGTTTCTCGATCGTGACGGTTTCGGTGCTCACGGTTTCAATCCTGCCAGAAGATATTCCTGATTGCCGTCGCCGCCGGCAATCGGGGAGGGGATGAGGCCGAGGCTGTTCCAGCCCCTATCCTCGGTGAACCAGCGCGCGAGTTCTGCGGCAACGGCGGGCGCGGACGAGGGATCCTTCAGCAGCCCGCCCTTGCCGATCGCCGCGCGCCCCGCCTCGAACTGCGGCTTGACCAAGAGCACGGCGACCGCACCCGCTTCGGCGATATCGAGAGCCGGCGCCAGCGCCAGCTTCAGCGAGATGAAGGAGACGTCGGAGACGATGAATGTGGCGGGCTCGCCGATATCGTCTGCCGTCAGGTTGCGGGCGTTGAGGCCCTCCTTGTTGGTCACCCGCGGATCGGCTGCAATGCGCGGATGCATCTGTCCATGGCCGACATCGATTGCCGTGACATGCCGGGCACCGCGCTGCAGCAGCACCTCGGTGAAGCCGCCTGTGGAGGCGCCGATATCGAGACAGTGATGGCCGGCGGGATCGAGCCGGAAATGCTCGAGGGCGCTGGCAAGCTTCAGCGCCGCGCGCGAGACATAGTCCTGCGCCGGATCGTCGATGGCGATATCGGCGTCGTCGCCGATGAGCGCGCCGGCTTTGGTCACCACCTGGCCGGCGATCCGGACGGTGCCGCGCTGCACGGCGTCGCGGGCCCGCGAGCGGCTGGCGAAAAGACCGCGGGAGACGAGAAGTTGGTCGAGGCGTTGGCTGTTTTGATCGGACATCGGCTGTGAATGACCGGCAAAGCCGCCGGTTGCAAGCATTTTGTTCCAGACAGCGTCATTGACCCTCGAAAGCTTTCGGCGATAATCCTGCGGCGGCGATGACGGGGCCAGCCGCAGACACGGGGGTGTTTTATGCTGAAGCTCTTCACTCTTCTTGTCGCGGCGGGGATCGCATCGCCGGCGCTGGCCAACGACACCATGGCCGAGGTCAAGACCGGCGGGCTGATCTTTGCCCAGTCGGATGATGTCAGCATGGTGCAAGAGGATCTCTTCATCTCCGCTTCGCAAGTGCGTGTCGACTATATCTTCGAGAACACGGCGGACAAGGACGTCGAAAGCCTGGTCGCCTTCCCGATGCCCGATATAACGGGTCAGGTGGACAACACCTCCGCCATCTCAGACTATGACAGCGACAATTTCCTCCATTTTTCCACCGTGCAGGATGGCCGGCCGATCACCGCCAAGCTGCAGCAGCGTGTCGTCTCGCTCGGCATCGACGTCACCGACGAACTCGCCAAAAACAACATTCCCGTCCTGCCTTACAGCCAGAAGACCCGCGACGCGCTCGCCAAGCTTCCCCAGACCGTCCGCAAGGACTGGATCGCCCGCGGCCTGATCTATCCGATGACGGACGCCGATCTTGTGCCGCTCTGGACGCTGCGCTCGACCTATTGGTGGCGCACCACTTTTCCGGCCAAGGCGAAAGTCAGCGTCGAACACCGCTATCAGCCGGCGGTCGGCGGCACCGTCGCCATCAGCTTTCTCGAAAACGGCCAGCCGAAGGGTGAGCGCTTCGAGGAATATTCCCGCAAATACTGCCTGGACGGCGACTTCGTCAGGGTCGCGCAGCAGCGTGCCGGGGAAGCCGAGGCCGGCGGCGCCAACTATACCGAAAGCTGGATCTCCTATGTGCTGTCGACCGGCGCCAACTGGGCGGGACCGATCCGGCACTTTCAACTGACGGTCGACAAGGGCAAACCCGGCAGCCTGATCAGCTTCTGCGGCAGCAATGTCGAGAAGATCGGCCCGACGACCTTCCGGATGACATCGGAGGATTTCGATCCGGCAAAGGACGTCGACATCCTCATTCTCAATCCGCCGGAAGCGGAACCGAAGCAGCCTTGATTTAAGCAACTTTAATCATGGCTTACGCCGCTTCGGCGGCGCCTAATTTAAGCAAATCTAAAGCTCGCCCGCATAGCGTCGCCTCGATTGCAGCGGTTCGTCCGGACCGCTCGGCGCCATGACGGCGCAAGCGTTTCAACGTCGATCATGGTCTCAATTCAGAAGGTCTTGCGGTTGCGCCTCACGCGCGACCCGCTTTCGCCGCGTCGACTGTCGTCAGGAGAAATTCACCGATGTTCGCTAAAAACATATCCTTGAACGGGAAGCTCGCGGCCACGTTCGCAGCCCTCATTCTTATTTTCGTCGCCGTTTCCGCCTTCGTCTATTCCAAGGCGACGGCCTCGGCGGCCGCCTCCGCCGAGCAGGAAAAATCGGAGCTGCTCGTCAACCAGATCGACGATGCGCTGCAGGCGATGCTCGAACAGGCCGTCAACCTGCGCGGTTTCATCCTTTTCCGCAGCGACAGCACCTATGGCGATGTCTTCGCCAATCGCGAACGCATGCTGAAGGCGATCGCCGCCGCCAGACAGACGGCCGCGGCCGAGCCGCAGCTGGTCGAGATGATCGACGGCATGCAGAAGGCGGCCGATCTCTATTTCCATGAACTGGCCGAGCCGCAGACCAAGGCGCGCAAGGAAACCGACATGCCGATCGCCGACGTCGTCAAGATCGGCGTCAACGCCACCAAGGGCCAGCTCGACGGCTTCCGTCAGGCTTCGGCCAAGATTAAGGCCAGCGCCCGCGAAAAGTCGGAAGCGCTCGCTGAAATCCGCGCCGACGCCAATAGCGATCTGAAGACGACGCTGCTTGCCGGCGGTATCGTCGCCTCGCTTGCCGCCGCCGCGCTCGCCTGGCTGATGTCGCGCATCATCGTCCGCCCGATCGTCGGCATGACCGGGGCCATGGATCGCCTCGCTGGCGGTCAGAACGATATCGAGGTCCCGGCGACCGACCGCGGCGACGAAGTCGGCCGCATGGCCCAGTCGGTGCTGGTCTTCAAGCAGGCGGCGATCGAAAAGCTGCGCCTTGCTGGCGAGACCGACCGCATGCGCGGCGACGCCGAGCGCCAGCGCCGGGCAACCGACGAGCAGAAGGCCCGCGAGGAAGGCGAGATCCGCCATGCGATCGATGCCTTGGCCGGCGGCCTTGCCGAGCTTGCCAATGGCGATATGGCCGGCCGTATCCAGACGCCGTTCGCGCCGCAATATGACAGCCTGCGCAATGACTTCAACCATGCCGTCGAAAAGCTGCAGGCAGCGCTGCAATCGGTCGGCCGCAACGCCTCGGCAATCAATGCCGGCGCCGGCGAAATCCGCTCGGCCGCCGACGATCTTGCCCACCGCACCGAACAGCAGGCTGCCGCCGTCGAAGAGACCGCCGCAGCGCTCGAAGAGGTGACGACCACCGTCCGCGACAGCGCCAAGCGCGCCGAGGATGCCGGCAATCTCGTCGAGCGCACCCGTCTCGGCGCCGAAAAATCCGGCGAAGTCGTCCGCAAGGCCGTCTCCGCCATGCAGCAGATCGAAAAGTCCTCGGGCGAGATCTCCAACATCATCGGCGTCATCGACGACATCGCCTTCCAGACCAATCTTCTGGCCCTGAACGCGGGCGTCGAAGCCGCCCGCGCCGGCGATGCCGGCAAGGGTTTTGCGGTCGTCGCCCAGGAAGTGCGCGAGCTTGCCCAGCGCTCGGCCAAGGCGGCGAAAGAGATCAAGGATCTGATCACCACCTCGGGCGAACAGGTGGTTGCCGGCGTCTCCCTCGTCGGCGAGACCGGCAAGGCGCTTGAGGCCATCGTCGCCGAGGTGCAGGAGATCAATCACCACGTCAGCGCGATCGTCACCGCCACCCGCGAGCAGTCGATCGGCCTGCAGGAGATCAACACCGCCGTCAACAACATGGACCAGGGCACGCAGCAGAACGCCGCCATGGTCGAGGAGCAGACGGCGGCCAGCCATGCGCTCGCCCAGGAGGCAAGCGCGCTGGACGAGCTGCTGCGCCAGTTCAAGCTCGGCCAGGGTGCTCCGGCCCAGAAGACCGCCGCCGCAACGCCAGCCTCCCGCCCTGTGGCGTCTCCGGCCCGCGCCCTTGCCGGCAAGGTCAGCAAAGCCTTCGGCGGAAGACAGGCAAGTGCTGCGGTTGCGGTTCAGGAAGACTGGACGGAGTTCTGAGAGAGGGCCCTTTCTTAGGGACGTTAAGTAAAGAGGGCGGGGCAGTGATGCGCCGCCCTTTTTGTTGAGAGGACCTGCCGCGTGGCCACCTCATCCGCCCTACGGGCACCTTCTCCCCGAGGGGAGAAGAGGGGATCGAAACGTTGCCGCAAATCTCTTCTCCCCTCGGGGAGGAGGTGCCGGCAGGCGGATGAGGGGGCCACACGGCACACCCTCACAAATTCATCTACCCCGCAACCCCAACCGCAACACCACGTCCCAGCGCCCGGAACACCGTCGAAACGATCCCGGCGCGATCCAACCCGGCATGGGCGATCATCGCTTCGGGTTTGGCCTGTTCCATCCAGATATCGGGCATCACCAGCGAGCGGATCTTCAGGCCGTTGTCGAGCAGGCCCTCGCTCGAGAGATATTGCATCACCTGGCTGCCGAAGCCGCCGACGGAGCCTTCTTCGACGGTGATCACCATCTCGTGGTGGCGGGCGAGCTGGCGGATCAGGTCGTGGTCGAGCGGCTTGGCGAAGCGCGCATCGGCGACCGTCGTCGAAAGCCCGGCGGCCTCGAGATCTTCGGCGGCCAGCAGGCAATCGGCAAGCCGGCTGCCGAAGGAGAGCAGCGCCACCTTGGTGCCTTCCTTGACGATGCGGCCCTTGCCGATCTGCAGGATCTCGCCGCGCGCCGGCATGTCGACGCCGACGCCCTCGCCGCGCGGATAACGGAAGGAGATCGGCCCGGCATCATAGGCGACGGCCGTGCGCACCATATGCTTGAGTTCGGCCTCGTCGGCTGCCGCCATCACCACGAAGCCGGGCAGGGTGGTCAGGAAGGCGGTGTCGAAGGAGCCGGCATGGGTCGGGCCGTCGGCGCCGACGAAGCCGGCGCGATCGATCGGAAAACGCACCGGCAGTCCCTGGATCGCCACGTCGTGCACCACCTGGTCGTAGGCGCGCTGCAGGAAGGTGGAATAGAGGGCGGCAAACGGCTTGTAGCCTTCCGCCGCGAGCCCGGCGGCGAAGGTCACGGCATGCTGCTCGGCAATGCCGACATCGAAACAGCGCGACGGAAAGGCGTCGGCGAGCTTGTCGAGACCGGTGCCGTTCGGCATGGCGGCGGTGATGCCGACGATCTTGTCGTCGAGGGCGGCTTCCTGCACCAGCGCTTCGGCAAAGACGCTGGTATAGCTCGGCGCATTCGGCTTGACCCGTGCCTGGGCGCCGGTGATGACGTCGAATTTGTTGACGCCGTGATATTTGTCGGCGGCGGCTTCGGCCGGCGGATAGCCCTTGCCCTTCTGGGTGACAACATGGATCAGCACCGGCCCGCGGCCATTGTCGCGCACGTTGCGCAAGACCGGCAGCAGATGATCGAAGGAATGTCCGTCGATCGGCCCGATGTGATAAAAACCCATCTCCTCGAACATGGTGCCGCCGGTGACGTAACCGCGCGCATGCTCGACGGCGCGGGTGATGGCGCGATCGATGTTCTTGCCGAGATAGGCCGTCAGCTTCTTGCCGAAATCGCGGAAGCCCATATAGGTGCGGCCCGAGGCGAGGCGGGCGAGATAGGCACTCATCGCCCCTGTCGGCGGCGCGATCGACATGTCGTTGTCGTTGAGGATGACGATGAGGCGGGCATCGAGCGCGCCGGCATTGTTCAGCGCCTCATAGGCCATGCCGGCCGACATCGCCCCGTCGCCGATGACGGCGATGACGCGGCGGTCGTTCTTGTCGAGATCGGCGGCAATTGCCATGCCGAGGCCGGCCGAGATCGAGGTCGAGGAATGCGCCGCGCCAAAGGGGTCATATTCGCTCTCGGCCCGGCGGGTGAAGCCGGACAGCCCGTCTTCCTGGCGCAGCGTGCGGATCCGGTCGCGCCGGCCGGTCAGGATCTTGTGCGGATAACATTGATGGCCGACATCGAAGATCAGCCGATCCTCAGGCGTGTCGAAGACGCTATGGATGGCGATCGTCAGCTCGACGACGCCGAGGCCGGCGCCGAGATGGCCGCCGGTGCGCGACACAGCATCGATCATTTCGTCCCGGACTTCGCGGGCAAGCTGCGGCAGCTCGCGATCCTCGAGCTTGCGCAGGTCGGCGGGGTAAATGACCTGGTCGAGCAGGGGGGTCTTCGGCAGTTGTGTCACGGGCGGGCGCTCTTTCTTACTTTTCCTTGTACCGCTTTATTCGATTAGAACGAGGCAAAACAAGTGATTTCAGGAACCGAAGGTTTTCACCTTAGAGCATGGCGGAAAAATGTGTGAGCGGTTTCGGGAGATATCACATTCTATTTCCGTGAGTTGCATTCGCCTGATCTCTGCCGGGTCGCGCCCTGGTTTTCCGCCCCGCCGATCGAAGCGCCAAGCGCCGGCGAGCCGCTTGAATATGACACGGAATGGTAGCAATGTTGCCGGGCTGACAGGGGGCGGGCCATGGGAACGATTGTTGCAGCGCATGCCTATGTGAACAACGAGGTCGCTTTCGTAGCCTGGGATATCGACGCCAAGATCGATGGATGTCTCGGCTTCGAAGTCGTCCGCGTCTATCTCGACGAGCAGGGAGACGTGGCGAAAAGACCCGATGGCAGCGAGGACCGGGTGACCTGCGCCGCCTGGGTCGCCTTCAAGGGGCAGCGCAATCCGCACTGGCTGCCGCAGACGACGTCGCTCTGGCCGGTGCAGAAGCTTTCCTGGCGCGACCTGACGCTGCGCAAGCGGCGCAACGAAATGAAACGGCGGCCGGACGAGGTCCGGGTGCGCTACGAGATCCGCCCGCTCGGCGACCTGAAGCCGGGCATGCAGGCAGCCCCCGATCCGACGCCTGCACTCGTCGAGATCAACAAGCGGGATCAAAACGGCAGGCCGATCAGGAAGGCCGACGGCACTTTCGAGAAAATCGCGGTCAAGGCCTATGAGGGCGCCCCGCGGCCGCTCGGTTATCTCGGGCCGGCCGTCGTCACCAACCCGGTCCATGTGACGCGCAAGCGCGGCCAGTTCGAGTCGAGCTTCACCAACGGCATTCTCGCCGCCCAGTGGCTGCGCAACGTCCTGCTGGAGGACGGCGTGAAACAGCCGAACGAGCTGATCGACATGATTTCCAATCCGGAAAACGGCATCCGCAAATATCTGGCCGGCGATGTCATTCCGATGCTCAGGGGTTTCATGAATGCGCCAGGCCGCTTCCTCGTCGCCCTCTACGAACTGGAGGACGAGGAGCTGCTGGCGCTGCTGATTGCCAACAAGGAGAAGCTGCGCATCATCCTCGCCAATACCGGAAAGGTTGGGGACGCCTGGGATGTGCGCAATGCGCATGCACGCCAGGCGCTGATCGAGGCCGGCGTCGAGATTCACCACCGGATGTTCAACAATTCGAGCCAGATCGGCCACAACAAATTCGTCGTGCACATACCACCGAATGGCGCTCCGCGCAGCGTCTTCACCGGCAGCACCAACTGGACGGCGACCGGGCTTGCCGGCCAGTCCAACAATGCGCTGATCGTTCGCAACGACGCGATTGCCGCGGCCTATGTCGGCTATTGGGAGCGGATTCTGGAAGACAATGGAACGCTGGAAGCGCCCGTCGAATTCGATGACGGCATGCCCGACAACCAGCAGAGCAAGAAATTCCGGCGCTCGAACGAGACGCCCTCCATTGTGCCGACAGGCGACGGGACTTCGGTTGAAGCCTGGTTTTCGCCGAACATGCAGAGCCGCAGAAAGGGCAAGGCAACGCCGCCCGATCTTCGTGAAGTCTACCGCCTGATGCGCCGCGCCGAGCACGCGGTGCTGTTTCTGGCCTTCTATCCCGGCCAGTCGGGCAAGGATTGCATCGTCGGCGAGGCGATCGATATCGGCCTCAAGGATCAGAAGCTGATCGTCACCGGCGCCGTTTCAAGCGCCCAGGCCATGCCCAATTATGTCGCCGGCAAGGACCATGATCCCGAGGATCCGGACGATGACGAAGACGCCGTCTCGCCCCACACCTTCGGCGAAGCCAATGTCTCGATCGTCCGGGCCTCGCGCATCGATGACCGCCAGCTTTTAGCCGATTTCGGCGCCGAGGAACTGACCGCCAAGAAAGTGGGCGCCATCATCCACGACAAGGTGCTGGTGATCGATCCCCTGTCGGACGATTGCGTCGTCGTCCTCGGCAGCCACAATCTCGGCTTCAAGGCCTCTTACGCCAATGACGAAAACATGCTGATCGTCAAAGGCGACCGGGCGCTCGCCGAGGCCTATGCCGTCCATATCCTCGACGTCTACGATCACTATCGCTTCCGCGCCGTCGAGGCGGAATTGAAGCGGCAGGGCAAGAAGGGCTGGTCGGGCTTTCTCAACGTCGATGACAGCTGGCAGGATGGCTACGTGAACCGCACCAAGGGCGCGCTGACGCGGTATTTCGCGGGTTGAGAATCCGCAGCCAGTCGTCGGCGGCGCATCGCCGCCGCCGTCACCCTTCCGGCAAAGGCACGAATTCCTCTTCGTCGCCGGGAACGATATCGAAACGGCCGCTGCGCCATTCCTCCTTGGCCTTTTCGATCCGCTCCTTCGAGGAGGAGACAAAATTCCACCAGATATAACGCTTGGAATTCAGCGCCGCGCCGCCGAACAGCATCAGGTGGCAGCCGTCGCCGCCGGCTTCGAGCGTGATCGGATCGCCCGGCCTAAAGACCAGCAACTGGTCGGCGGCGAAGCGGTCGCCCGAGATGACGACCTCGCCGGAGAGCACGTAGACGGCACGTTCTTCATGCGCCGCGCCGAAGGGAAACTTCGCGCCCGTCTGCAGGCTGAGATCGACATAGAGCGTGTCGGAGAACACCCCGACCGGCGATGCCATGCCTTCGAACGAGCCGATGACCACACGCCCGCGCACGCCTGGAGTCTCGATCAGCGGCATTTCGGACTTTTCCGTATGGGCGAAGGAAGGATCGATCTCCTCCTTGTCGTCGGGCAGCGCCAGCCAGGTCTGCAGCCCTGACATCAGCAGCGGGTGGCCACGCAGATTGTCGGGCGTGCGCTCGGAATGCACGATGCCGCGGCCTGCCGTCATCAGGTTGATATCGCCGGGACGGATGACCTTTTCGGTGCCGAGGCTGTCGCGATGGCGGATCTCGCCGTCGAAGAGATAGGTAACCGTCGACAGCCCGATATGCGGATGCGGCTTCACGTCGAGCGCCTCGTTGGGCTTCAGGATCGCCGGCCCCATGCGGTCGAAGAAGATGAACGGCCCGACGAGGCGCCGCTGCCGCGTCGGCAGCGCCCGCCGCACCTGAAAGCCGCCGATATCGCTGGTGCGCGGAATGATCAGGTTCTCGATCGCATCACAGGCGAAGGCATCGCCGGGCAGGGGATCTTTTCCGGGAAAGAAGGACATGACGGATCTCCGATCTGAGGCGCCGCTGCAGCACTTTGATCGCTGCAGCGTCGCATTGCCCACAGATAGCGCTTAGAGCCCCGCCCGTCCAATCGGGCGTTGCGCCCGCCCTGTCTCAAATCGCCGTAAAACCGTTGTCGACGAAGAGGTGGGCGCCATTGACAAAGTTCGATTCGTCGCTGGCGAGGTAAAGGGCGGCCCGCGCCACATCCTCGGGCTCGCCGATCCGGCCCTGCTGGGCGGCGATGGCGGCATCCGAGACATCGACGCCGAGCGCCTGCAGGTCCGCCACCTCGCGCAGGCCGTGCGGCGTGCGGATGAAGCCGGGGCAGACGGCGTTGCAGCGGATGTTGCGGTCGCGGAATTCCACTGCGATGGCACGGGCAAACATATGCACGGCGCCCTTGGTGGTGTCGTAAAGCACTTCCATCGGCGTGGCGGCGACCGCCGAGATCGACGAGGTGCAGACGATCGATCCGCCGCCAGCGGCAATCATCTTCGGCAGCACCGCCTTGGTCATCAGAAACATCGAGCGCACATTGACGGCGTGCAGCCAGTCCCATTCCTCAAGCGTCGTTTCCAGGAAGGGTTTGATGACGATCGTGCCGGCATGGTTGAAAAGTACGGTCACCGCGCCATAACGTTCCTCGACGCCGGCGACGGCTGCTTTGACAGCGGCTTCATCCGAGACATCCGCCGTCCAGCAATCAGCCTCGCCGCCGGCATCGCGGATCGCCTTGACGGTCTCGGCGGCTGCTTCGCCATTGCGGTCGATAATGGCGACACGCGCGCCTTCAGCCGCAAACAGCTTCGAGGCCGCACCGCCCATGCCGGTCGCGCCGCCAGAGATGATGGCGACCTTGCCCTTCAATCTATCCGTCATTTGTCTGTCCCCTCATGGTTCTGGAGGGGATCATAGATCGGCCGCAAGCCGATCGCCAAGCGCCTTCGATCCGCTCAGGCCCCGTCCAGCGGCTCGACGGCCTGCGGCTTGCCGGCGCGGTCGAGCCGGATCTTCTCGATGCGATTTTCGGCGGCCGAAAGCAGCGTCTCGCAATGTTTCTTCAGCGCTTCGCCGCGCTCATAGATCTCGATCGATTCATCCAGCGCCACGTCGCCGCGTTCCAGCCGGGCGACGATGCTTTCGAGTTCGGCCACCGCCTTTTCGAAGGAAAGGCCCGATACCTCAGGCTTGGCGCTGTCAGTCATTCTCAACCCTTCATCATTCGCAGAATATGCATGCCCGCCGATTCGGCGAGGCCTTCGAGATCATAACCGCCTTCGAGCAGGCTGACGACCCGGTTCTTCGCGTAGCGATCGGCGAACTCCAGGACCCGCCCGGTCGCCCAGTCGAAATCCTCGCCCGTCAGATTGATCTGCGCTAAGGGATCGCGGTGATGGGCGTCGAAGCCGGCGGAGATGATGACGAGATCCGGCCGGAAATCGGCAACGGCCGGCAGCACGCGCGATTTGAACGCCTCGCGGAAATGGTCGCTGCCGACATTCGGCGAGAGCGGCGCATTGACGATGGTATTGTGTTTGCCCTTTTCGTCTTTGGCGCCGCTGCCGGGGTAAAGCGGCATCTGATGCGTCGAACAGAACAGCACCGAGGGGTCGTCCCAGAAAATATCCTGGGTGCCGTTGCCGTGGTGCACGTCCCAGTCGATGATGGCGACGCGTTCGGCGCCATGCCGCTTCTGCGCATGGCGGGCGGCGATCGCCGCATTGTTGAAGAAGCAGAAGCCCATCGCCGTCATCTTTTCGGCATGGTGCCCGGGCGGCCGGGCGGCGACGAAGACATTGTCGGCGGCGCCGGAAAAGACGTCGTCCACCGCCGCCATCGCCCCGCCGATCCCGGTCAGCGCCGCCTGCAGGCTTTTGGGACTGGCATAGGTATCGGCTTCGAGCTGGTTGATCCGGTCTTCTTCCTCGGGGATCTCCCGCATCACGGCTTTGAGATGCTCTTCCGGATGGGCCAGCAGCACCGCATCCGCGCTCGCTTCGGGCGCCTGCCGGCGCTCCAGCCGCTCGAAATTCGGATGTTCGAGCGCGACATTGATGGCGCGGATCCGGTCCGATCGCTCCGGATGGCCGGCCGGCGTCACATGTTCCAGGAAGATCGGATGTTCATAAAGACGGGTGCTCATGGAGACACTCTATCGGTCGCTTATGTCATGTTCCACAGCAGATGGGGCATCGCCTGACGATTTCAACAAGCGCTCCTGCCGCGCCATCTCGCCGCCGGCGGCATTATAAATTCCTGTCATCTCAGCCGTTTACTTCGAAAAACCGCGTGCTACTGTCATAGACGGGGAATTTTGTAGGCAGAGTTGTTGATGAGTCAGTCTAAACGCCCGGGTGTGACGGAAATACATGTGCCGTTTCGCGATGTCGATATGACCGGCCGGATGTTCCTGGCCTCCTATATTTCTTATGCCGAATCCGTCATTGCAAGCTTCTGGTCGTCGCGGCCCGAGGTCGAGGACGAACCGGTCTACAGCGCCACCAAGATTACCTGCGTTCTTCACCGCCCGCTGCATTACGACGAGCCGGCCCTTTTTACCGCCGCCGTTGACAAAATCGGCGTGCGCTCCATCGGCTTCATCGTCTCGATCGATACGGGGGAGGAACGCGCCGCCGAGGTGGAGATCATCTGGCAGGCCCGCAGCGGCGAGGATAAGCAGCCGGTGTCTCTGCCGGAGGAGACGCGGGACTGGCTCTATGGGTTTCTGGATTAAAACCTGTCATTCGCGCTTTTGCCGCAGAGAAGCGGTGCGCTGAGTATATTGGTTTCGACATTTGGATAAACGCGCTCTTCCAGTAAAGTGAGGGATCCAGCCCGCACGCCTATCGGCAAACAACCGGTGTCGAAGCCGACCGCCGGCACCGGCTCTTCGGCAAAAAACCGGAACAGTGTTATGTGCGCTATATTGGGCGGGCTTGGATGCCACTGTTCGAAGCAGATGGCCTGTGAAATGGCCGAACGAAGCCGGCGCAATTCCGCCGGTTCTTCCGCTTTCACGAAGACAGCGGCTTCCGAAACCGCCACCTCGTCAAAATCAAGGTCAAACGATGGGGTCTGTTCGACCAGTCTCTCGACGACCTCCGTCCATCTTTCTCCGTTGCGCTTCCAGACCTCCTCGTTCGGAATGCTGAATTGGGCCGTGGCATCGATCAGGGTGGCGATCGTCATGTGCAGGCTTGTGGCCGGGACGCGCAAGAGCGGCGCTCCACTGTCTCGCTCGAGCCTGTCTTGCAAGTCGCAAAGCTTTGACAGTGCCTCGTGATCGGGCAAAAAGTGCAGGTGAAAGGCGCAGTGCCGTTTGAACCACAGCGTGTCGATCTTCGTGCGGATCACGGCGGCAGACCCTTCCATCCGATGCGGGGCACGCCGCACCGAGAGCGTGCAATTCCGCCCTTGGCTATCACATCGCCGAACCGTTCGCCAAGGATGGCAGGCAGCTGCCGAAGATCGACGATGATGGTGACGGCTTGAAATCGCTCAGGGCGATTGCCGCGCTCCCGCTTGGTTCGCCCGGCTCAGTATTCCGAACCGCTTCTGTTGTTCAGATCGTGACGTTCCGTCCCTTTCAGGGGCGGATTGAAGACGCTGACAAGAATGAGGTCCTTGTTCTTGCCGCCCCGCAAATAGTGGCGATCATGTTGATCGAGGACGTAGATGTCGCCGACGCGGATCGGAAAGACGTTGCCGTCCATATCCTCGACCTCGCCTTCTCCCTGGATGCAGTAGCAGGCCTCCAGGTGGTTGCGATACTGCAGCAGGGCCTGCGTGTTGGCGCGAACGACCGTGTGGCAGACGGTAAATCCCATCCCGTCATCATTCGTCAGCAGGCGATGGCTGGTGCCATTGCCCCAATCGACGAAGCGCTCGGTCTGCTCCACATCTTTCAGGCTTCTCACAAACATAGTCTTTCTCCTCGTCAATGATGGAGGCTTCCGATCTCCATGATCCATTAGGCCCTGGAATCCACACCCGCTTCAAATGATCAAAATTGCGAAATATGTTAGAATAAATTACATGTAGTGCGTAAGCTCGACGCGTGGCGAGCTGATGCAGATTTCCACTCCGCCATCTGAAAGGCTGAATAGGTTTTGACATTTCGGTGAAGCATGAATTCTGCAGGTCATGTAAGGAATTCGAACAGATGCAACTGCCGCCGCTGAACGCCTTGAGAGCCTTCGAAGCGACCGCCCGGCTCATGAGCCTCTCGAAGGCCGGAGACGAGCTGCATGTGACCCACGCCGCGATCAGTCATCAGCTCAAACATCTGGAGGCGTGGCTCGGACGCAAGCTGCTGCAGAAATCCGGGCGCGGCGTTGCGCTGACCCCGGCGGGCAGCGAATATTATCTGGCGATCTCCGGCGCCTTGGCAGCCATAGCCCATGCAACGGGCAATATGCGCAGAGACCACAATATGCGCTCGATCACCGTCGGATGCATCCCGTCGATCGCGTCGCGCTGGCTGGTTCCGGCGCTGCCGTCCTTCCGGGAGAGCGATCCCGACCTCGACGTCAGGATCGTCTATGCAAAAGCGGAAGAGCGCTTCGATGACGAAAGCCTGGACGTTCTCATCACCATGGGAGACGACCTGTCGGCAGGACGGGAGAGCCGTTTGCTGTTCTCCCGGCGCAACCAGCCGGTGGCGAGCCTTCATTATCTGGCAAAGCGGAATTGGACTGTCGATAGCGTTCCCTTTGCCGCGGCCGACCTGCTGCACGACGAATCCGTCGACGGCTGGAAAGAATGGTTCCGAAAGACTGAGATAAAGGCACCCGAGCCGGTTCGCGGGCCGATATTCCAGGACTTCAACATTCTTGCCACGGCGGTGATCGCCGGGCATGGGGTGGCATTATGCCCGGTCGAAGTGTTTCGGCGAGAGATCTATCGCGGCGACCTCGTCGTGCTTTCGGACATCTCGACGGCAGAGACCCAGGGATATTACCTGATCACCAGCGCGTGGGCGAAAAAGCCGGTGCGCCGTTTTGCGGAATGGTTCACAAAGGAATGCCGATCCGCTGAGCCGCCGGTCATCGAATAAGCCGTCAAGTCGGGCCCTCGATGCACTGATGAAGACATTCAGAGAAGCGGCCGGCGCCAACGGGCGCGGTCGAGCAGAGCGACGAAAGCCGCGAGCATAACGCTTGGAATCAAACGTCTTGCGTCACAAGCGACCGTTTGAGGAGAATATTTTTACGCCCATTGATCTGCAGTTGTTGGTGACCCAAAATCAGCTAATGACCAAATCAGATATCTTGTCACCCGATTTTCGAAAATCGCTCGCTGCCGTTGGTGAACGCCTGCATAGTGGCCGAAGCGTCAAAGCTGAGCTTCCTGCCGTTTTGGCCCACATGTCCGCTCTCCCGGCCGCATCGATCAGCCAAGCCGATCCGGAGATCGCGGCAGTTGCAAATCTAACTCGTTGGCGTCCTAAGCCCGCATGGCTTGACAAGCTATTTTGGCGTCATCTCTCAGATAGAGAACAATTATTGAGATTGCCCGATCTCAGTTATCTGTTCATATTTCACCGCGACGGGCGAATGAGGGAAGCTGCTCTCCAGAGGATAACCGGGGCACTGGAGAGTCCTTTTCTGTTCGCTGCTGTCGCTATGCGTCTGAATGACTGGGCTCAGCCGGTTCGCGTTGCCGCGTTCGCCTGTGCGAAACGCTGTTTCCCGCTGACGTCGGCCGAGGTGATCGCCAATGCCGCGGCCTCCCTGGTTCTGCACCAGGACAGTTGGGGACGATGGGATGTTGAGCGGCAAGCGATGGAAGAAACGCTGGCAAGGCCTGACGTCGCTGAAGGGCTGGCATATATCCTCTGCGAAGGGCAAACCGGACCTGTTTCTCGGATTTTTCGTCTCGTGCTGAAGAATAGTTCGATGGATCCCCATTTACCGCAATTGGCGGCGAACGCGAGAGAACCTTGGGTCCGTGCCGTGGCGGTTCAAGCCATCGCGGACATGCGCGCAGCTTGGCTCGTTGGTAGGGAGTGGCAGTGGGTGGACAAGTCTATGGGACTAAGGACGAGGACGCCTAAATTCGATTTTCGCGATATCAAGCTCTCAATCGACCAAGCAGGAGTCATTAGAGCTGCGGCTTCAGATGCATCGCCGATTGTCCGGCGTGCTGCATTGACGGCGGTTATTCAGCACTGGGGCGGAAGCCGCGAGGCTCAGGAACTTGCGTTGACGTTGAGATCTGATCCGAGCCCTTCAGTGAGAGAGCGGGCCGTCTTCATCTTATCGAGGATAAGTGAATCTGTTGCTCCGCATGACCGCATCGGGATACCTTCGCGATAGACGGGCGAAGATTGGGCGATACCGTTGAAAACTTGGGCACCCGACATCAACTTATTTCGAGCTATGGCCTGCACCTCGCAAAATGGTGCGCGTCATTGGACCTACTGATCGCCCTTCACATGTGGAGTTTTCGGTGAAAGACAAGCAAGAGAAAGGGGGGTGGGATACCAATGACGTGGTGACGTTCATGTACGGAAAATACAACGGCGCACTCCTACTGGCGTTGCGGGATTTTTGGAAAGCACTTTGTTCAGCTTGGCCTGACAAGCGAAATCCTCCCGTGTCTCCCGATCGTCGAGAAGAACCTTAAGACTAAGTACCCGTTTTGATGATCAAACGGGCGGGTGGAAAAGCGCAGCGGCTCAACCGACGCTTGTTCGAAACCGTCCTTGATGCTAGAAAGTGGCATGGACAACAACGTGATCAGCATTTCCGTGATGATGATGCCGCGCTCATAGCGTGGCGGGTTTCGTGCGTCCATAATGCACCAGCGACCGCCCTCGAGGCGGTTTTTTCATGGGTCGATCCGTCTCGCCGGCAACTACAGCCTTCGAAAGGAAACGCCGATGAACGAGATCTACATCACCACCTCCATCCCCTACGTCAATGCCGCGCCGCATGTGGGCTTTGCCCTCGAACTCGTCCAGGCCGATGCCTATGCCCGTCATTTCAGGCTTCTCGGCCACGACGTCAGGCTTCAGTGCGGGACCGACGACAACAGCCTGAAGAATGTCAGGTCGGCGGAAGCCGCGGGACTGCCCGTGGAGGAATTCGTCGATGCGAATGCAGACCGGTTCGAGCGCCTGGGCCGCCAACTCGATATCTCCAACGAGGAATTCGTGCGGACCTCCCGCGATCCCCGGCACGCTGCCTGCGTCCATGTCTTGTGGAGAGCATGCGCTGAAAATGGCGACCTTTACCGCAAGGCCTATGAAGGCCTCTATTGCGTTGACTGCGAGCAGTTCTACGAGCCGTCGGAACTCGATGACGGGTGCTGCCCGGAACATGGCATTGCCCTTGAGGTTGTCCGCGAGGAGAACTGGTTCTTCCGTCTCTCCCGATATGGCGGCCGGCTTCTCGAACTCGTCGAGGCCGGCGAACTTCGGATCGTTCCAGGCCATCGGCGCAACGAGATTCTTGCCCTGCTACGGCGCGGCCTGACCGACATCAGCGTGTCGCGCAGCGCCGAACGGGCGCGAGGCTGGGGCGTTCCGGTTCCCGACGGCGAAGAGCCCAGTGGAGGTGAGGTCGTCTACGTATGGTTCGATGCCTTGGCGAACTATCTCACAGGCCTGGGTCACGGGTCCGATCGGGCGCTCCTGCATCGCTACTGGAACGGCGGAGAACGTATCCATGTCGTGGGCAAGGGCATTTCCAAGTTCCACGGCATCTACTGGCCGGCCATCTTGCTCTCCGCCGGCCTGCCGCCTCCATCGTCGATCTTCGTGCACGGCTACGTCACGCTGGGCGGCAGGAAGATCGGCAAGTCGGCCGGCAACGGCATCGATCCGGAAGGCGTCATCGACGCCTACGGAACGCCGGATGCACTGCGATATTACCTGCTCAGGCATATACGCTCGGGAGATGATGGCGACTTCTCCAGCGAACGTCTCGAGGCCGCATGGTCGGGAGAGCTCGCAGGCCAGCTCGGAAATCTCGCCAACCGGATGCTTGCCCTTCTACATCAGTCTTTCGACGGCATCGTACCGCCCGTGCCGAACAGCGAGTTCGTGCAGCAAGCCGCCCGCCTTCCGGGGAAGGTGGCGGAGGCTTTCGAGGGCTACGAGCTCCATATCGGCCTCGCCGACATTTTTGAGTTTGTCGGCGAGGCGAACCGGCGGTTTACAAAGCAGGCGCCATGGGCGGATGCGAAAACGCTGCTTGGTCATCCCTCTCCGCAGGATCGCAAGGCGACCGCCGAACGTCTCGGCGCCTGCCTGGCCGAGCAGGTCTACGGCCTTGCGACCGTTGCCCGCTGTCTTCTCCCGTTTCTACCAGGCTCGGCCGCAACGCTGCATTCCAGGCTGGGAATAGCGTCTCCTAGTCTCTATCGGGATACTCTAGTCGTGGCAGGGGTCAAAGCCGCCCCGCACGCCGTGCTCTTTCCCCGAAGGGCGACAGCTTGAATTAACCCAGCGCCGGCCTTGGGTGTAGCGCAGAGTCGGGGCCGCCTGGCGGTGACAAGAGAGGGCATTTCGACGCGATCCCGGATGTCATAAAAGTTTCATATTGGAGCAATTGCCGGGATCGGCAAAATAATCTATTATTTAAATAGGGAAACAGGATTTCCCGATGCAAACGGAAGGATACTGATTGGACACATTTTTCTCGGACGCCATGCCCCTCGCATGCTTCGTCCTGGTTTTTGCCCTGATAATCGTGAGTGGCAAGCGCAGTTCAGGAAGCTCCGGCGATGGCGGGGGAGGCTGGTTTGACGCCTCGGACGACGGTGGTTGTGATGGCGGCGGCGACGGGGGTGGAGGAGACTAGATCAAACTGAAATCGATAGAATGCCCGACCGCCTCAAGGCGGTTTTTTGTTGCCTGCGTTTCAGGCCGTATCTTGTTCGCAGCAAGCTTTCCTTCCTCAATCCATCGGCATCGAGACGCAGAGCCTGCGCTGCAGGCAAGCGGTTTTGGCGTGCCGCAAACGCAAATGGCCGCCTTCGAGGAAGACGGCCATTGATGATATGAAGGGCGACTTGGGCGCTTATGCGCGCGCCGGCAGCAGGGGATAGCCGACCATGACGGCGCGGCCGAGGAGGGCTGCGGCGAAAGCCTTGATGACGTCGCCCGGAATGAAGGCCATCGAGCCGACGAAGGCTTTGGTGAAGCCGAGGCCGGCGACGGTGGCGAGATAGGCGATGCCGAAGGCATAGAGCACGACGACCCCGCCGACCATGGCGGCGAGGAAGAAACTCACCGTCTGCACCAGGCCGGATTGGCCGTGATTGACCAGGCGCTCGCTGAGATAGCCGGTGACGAAGGCGCCGAAGATCCAGCCGACGAGAAAGCCGGCCGACGGCGAGGCGAAGATGGCAAGGCCGCCGCGGCCGCCGGAGAGCACCGGCAGGCCGATGGCGACGAGCAGCAGCACGATCAGCACCGCAATCGCGCCGCGGCGGGCGCCGAGCACGACACCGGCCATCATGACGCCAAGCGATTGGGCGGTGATCGGCACCGGAATGAAGCCGAGGGAAATCGGCGGCAGCAGGCCGAGCGCCACGATGATCGCGGCGAAGAGGGCGGTAAGGACGAGGTCGCGGGTGCTCATCATGAACTCCGTGGTTAAAATTGGTTAACTTCCATGCCGTCGAATACGGCGCGCGTCAATCGCCGCGGCGACATTATCCGCATCCCTGAGCGTCAGGATGATCAGCGGCGCAAGCAGCGTCGTCGGCCGGGCCTTCAGCCCGCGCGCCTTGTGGGCCTCGCGGATCGCCTGATAACGGCCGACAATATCGGGCACGAAACGCAGGACGAGCCCGAGCGCCAGGCCGATATCGTCGGCCTGCACCCAGCCGGTGCGCTCCAGCGGGCGGGCGAGCGCCGTCACCTCGTCGATGAAGGCGGTGATCGACGTCGTCGCCGTCACGGCGGCGGCAAAAAGCATCAGCGCTGTCAGCCGCAGCACCGGCACGAGTGCCGCCTGCCAGGGATTGAAAAGGAGATTGAAGAGCGCCACGACCACAATGGTCAGGAAGACCGGCCGCAGCCGCCGCAGGCCCTCGCCGAGCGGCAGGCCGGTCGTGCGGTAGACGACCGCCGTCAGCACCACAAGGCCGCAAAGCAGGGCGATGTTCTGGCTGATGAACAGCACGATGCCGAACACCGCAAGCGACACCAGCTTGATTCGCGGCGAAAGCCGGTGCATCGGGCTGTTGCCTTCGACATAGAGCGATTGCATCAGGCGGCGATCTCCCTGTAGCGGGCGATCGCCTCGGTCGCCGGCGCATCGGCGGCGAGCCGCCCTTGATGAAACACCAGCACCCGCTCGAAATCGGCGATCAGCTCCAGATCGTGGGTGATGACGATGGCGCTTTCCGGCAGCCCGGCGATAATCCGCTCGACCAGTGCCCGGTTCTTCAGGTCGAGCTGGTTTGTGGGTTCGTCGAGGATGAGAATGCCGGGTCCCGTCACCAGCACCGAGCAGAGGGCCGCCACCTGCAGCTCGCCGCCGGAAAGCTCGTGCGCCCGGCGGTCGGCGAGCGCTTCGGCCCCGAAACGGGCGAGAACACGCTCGACCTTCGCCTCGATCTCCGCCTTGCTGAAACCGTGCCGCTTCAGCCCGAAGGCGATGTCGTCCCGGACGATCGGCAGGATGATCTGGTTCTGCGGCGACTGGAAGATGAAGCCGACATCGACTGCGGCAGCCTTGTCGTCGGCCGTGTCGCGGCCATTGACGGTGACACGTCCGACCGTCGGCTTGGTCAGCCCGTTGATCAGCCGCGCAAAGGTGGTCTTGCCCGAGCCGTTCAGCCCGATGACGCCGATGCGTTTGCCGCTGATGCCGAGCGTCAGCGGCTCCAGCGCCACCCGCGCCCCGAAACTGACCCCGGCCCCTTCGAATCGTATGTCCAAACCAGTTCCTCGCATTTTTCATCGGAGGAGATTGCCGATGCCGGCCCCTCATCCGCCTGCCGGCACTTTCTCCCCGTAAACGGGGCGAAGGGACCATGCCGCGACCTCTCCATTCCCACCAAACCTCTCGTAGGACACGTCCCCTCTCCCCGCGAGCGGGGGTCCGGAGGACGGGGCGAGACGAGTGGCTCGACCCCGGTAGGTTAGGGTGAGGGGCAGCCATTCGCGCCAACCTGACAGCAGCGCTTCTATACGGGTAATCGAGGGTGATGAAGAGCAAATCTCGATATCGGGTGGCTAGGAAGATTTTCCGCGATATGATGCCCTCATGACGAATCTGCTTTCCAATTCCGACGCCCGCCGGGTCTTCCTCGCCAAGCAGGGCCTCAGCGCTCCGCCGAATCGCGCCTTGACCAAGGAGGGCCTGCTGCAGCTCATCCGTGAGCTGGGTTTCGTCCAGGTGGACAGCATCCAGACGGTGGAACGGGCGCATCACCAGATCCTGTTTTCGCGCAACCAGACCTACAGGCGCGAACATCTGACCGCGCTGCTCGAAAAGGACGGCACGCTGTTCGAGCACTGGACGCATGACGCCTCCATTCTGCCGAGCGCCTTTTTCGTCTATTGGAAGCACAAGTTCCGCCACCAGGAGAAGGTCATCATCGAGCGCTGGCGCAAATGGCGCGGCGAGGGTTTCGAGACGGCGTTCGAGGAGACCTACGAGCGCGTTGCGCGCGACGGCGCCATCCTGGCGCGTGACATCAAGGCCGACGGTCACGTCTCCGGCGGCTGGTGGAACTGGCATCCGAACAAGACGGCGCTCGAATATTTCTGGCACACCGGCAAGTTCGCCATCGCCGGCCGCTCGAACTTCCAGAAGATCTATGATCTCACCGAGCGCGTCATTCCTGCCGAATTCCGCGAGCCGGAGGTGAGCCGCGAGGAGTTTATCGACTGGGCCTGCCGCAGCGCCCTCGGCCGCCTCGGCTTTGCCACCCATGGCGAAATATCGGCCTTCTGGAGCCTCGTCTCGCCGGAGGAAGCCAAGGCCTGGGTATCAGCTCATCGCAACGAGCTGATCGAGGTGCTGATCGAACCGGCGCTCGGGGCCAAGTCGCGCCCCTCCTGGGCCTTTGCCGATTTCCTCTCGACGCTCGACAGCTATCCCGGCGCACCGCCGCGCATCCGCGTGCTCAGCCCCTTCGACCCGATGATCCGCGACCGCAACCGCACCGAACGCCTGTTCGGCTTCTTCTACCGCATCGAGATTTTCGTGCCCGAGCCGAAGCGCGAATATGGCTATTACGTCTTCCCGCTGCTCGAAGGCGACCGGCTGATCGGCCGCATCGACATGAAGGCGGACCGGAAGAAATCGACGCTCGATGTCAGGCGGCTGTGGCTGGAGCCGGGTGTGAAGGCGTCAGCGGGGCGGCTGGAGCGGCTGGAGGCGGAGCTCGAGCGGGTCGCACGGTTTGCCGGCGTGGAGAAGGTGGTGTTGCTGGAGGGGTGGAGAGGATAAAGCCCCTCCCCAACCTTTCCCCACAAGGGGGAGGGACTAACTCGCGGCCGGGTCTTGCGACCAAATTACGCTGCCACAAGCTGCATCGTCGGGGATGAAATGCGACGGCGCCACACGATAGTCCCTCCCCCTTGTGGGGAGGGGTTGGGGAGGGGTCTTTCTCCGAGCCTCAGCAAATCTCCGTCTTGCTGATCTTGATCCCGAAACCTTCCAGGCCGACATAGTGGCGCTCGCGGCTGGTCAGCAGCTTGATCGAGCTGACGCCGAGGTCCTTGAGGATCTGGGCGCCGAGGCCGATTTCCAGCCATTCGCTGTCGCGGCTCTGGGCTTCGGCATGGGCTTCGCGGCCCTGGTTGCGGGCCTTGCGGCCGTTGTCGTGGTGGCCGACGCCGACGGAGCCCTCGCGCAGGTAGACGATGACGCCGCGGCCTTCCTCGGAAATCTTCTGCATGTAGAAATCGACCGGGCTGTTCTTGCCGAACAGATCCTCGGCGACATTCTCCGGATGCAGGCGCACCGGGATGTCGACGCCGTCACGGATGTCGCCGAAGACGACGGCGAGATGCTGCATCGGGTCCCAGGGCAGGGCATAGGTATGGGCCTTGGCCTTGCCGAAGGGCGTGTCGATGTCGAAGCTCGTGCCGTGCTCGACCAGCGTTTCCTTGCGCTGGCGATAGGCGATGAGATCGGCGACGGAGACGAGCTTCAGCCCGTGCTTCTCGGCGAAATCGACCACCTGCGGCCCGCGCGTGACGGTGCCGTCATCATTGACGAGTTCGGAGATGACGCCGATCGGCGGCAGGCCGGCAAGCTTGCAGAGGTCGACGGCCGCTTCCGTATGGCCGGAGCGCATCAGCACGCCGCCTTCGCGCGAAACCAGCGGGAAGATGTGGCCGGGGCGGACGAAATCGGCGGCGCCGACATTCGGATTGGCGAGGTTGCGCACTGTCAGCGTCCGGTCGTCGGCTGAGATGCCTGTGGTCGTGCCGTGCTTGAAATCGACCGAGACGGTGAAGGCGGTCGTGTGGGCCGAATCGTTTTCCGCCACCATGGCGTTGAGGTTGAGGCGCTTGGCCTCCTCCTTCGGCATCGGCGCGCAGACGATGCCGGAGGTGTGGCGCACGATGAAGGCCATCTTCTCCGGCGTCGTGTGCACGGCGGCGACGATCAGGTCGCCCTCGTTCTCCCGGTCATTGTCGTCCATGACGACGACGATTTCACCGGCCTCGAAGGCCCTGATGGCGTCGACAACGCGTTTCTGATCGTAAGACATGGACGCTCCTATTTCAGCCGGCCGGTCTGGCCGCGGTCGCGAAGATAATGATCGGCGATGGCGCAGGCGACCATCGCCTCGCCGATCGGCACAGCGCGGATGCCGACGCAGGGGTCGTGCCGGCCCTTGGTGCGGACATCGACATTCTTGCCGTCGGCATCGATCGACTGGCGTTCGGTCAGGATCGACGAGGTCGGCTTGACGGCGAACCGCGCCACGACCGGCTGCCCGGTCGAGATCCCGCCGAGAATACCGCCGGCATTGTTGGAAAGAAAGATTGGCGTGCCGTCATTGCCCATGCGCATCTCGTCGGCATTGTCTTCGCCCGATGTTTCGGCGGCGGCAAAACCATTGCCGATCTCCACGCCCTTGACGGCGTTGATCGACATCAGCAGCGAGGCGATGTCCTGGTCGAGCTTGGCATAGATCGGCGCGCCGAGACCGGCCGGCACGCCCTCGGCGACCACTTCGACGACGGCGCCGATCGACGAGCCGGCCTTGCGGATGCCGTCGAGATATTCCTCCCACACAGGCACGATCGCCGCATCGGGGGAGAAGAACGGGTTCTGGCCGACCTGGTCCCAGTCCCACTTGCGCCGGTCGATCTTGTGCTTGCCGATCTGCACCAGGGCGCCGCGCACGGTCACACCGGGCACGACGAGGCGGGCAATGCCGCCGGCGGCAACCCGTGCTGCGGTCTCGCGCGCCGAGGAGCGGCCGCCGCCGCGATAGTCGCGAATGCCGTATTTCAGATCATAGGTAAAATCGGCGTGGCCGGGGCGGTATTGCCGGGCGATCTCGCCGTAATCCTTGGAGCGCTGGTCGGTGTTTTCGATCAGCATCGAGATCGGCGTGCCCGTTGTCGTCATCGTCTCGCCGTCGGCGTCGAGCATGACGCCGGACAGGACCTTCACCAGGTCGTCCTCGCGCCGCTGTGTGACGAAGCGGGATTGGCCCGGCTTGCGCTTGTCGAGCCAGACCTGGAGATCCGCGAGCGTGAAGCGCAGCCCCGGAGGGCAGCCGTCGACGACGCAGCCGAGCGCCGGACCATGGCTTTCGCCCCAGGTGGTTACGCGGAAGAGGTGACCGAATGTATTGTGCGACATGTGTTCCCACGGTGGCGCGCCAAAGCCGGCCGCGCCATTGCTTGAAAAGGCGCGACACTCATAGGCCAAAAAACCGTCGAGGCAAAAGCCTTTCTTTGCGTCAAACCGGCAGCGGCGGAAATGCTGTTCCGTCCCTGTCAGAGGAAGCCGGTCAGGATGCCAGCCGCCATCCCGTTCCGGTGGCCTCGGTGGTGAAATCCTCGAAGGAGAGCGGCCGCGAGAAGGCGTAGCCTTGCAGGATATCGCAGCCGAGATCGCGCAGCAGTTCGGCATGGGCCGCCGTCTCGACGCCTTCGGCCACCGTCTCGACGCCGAGCGAGCGGGCAATGTCGATGATCGAGCGGACCAGCGCCCGTTCCTGCGTGGCGCCGACGATCGGCTGCACCAACTGACGATCGATCTTCAGCCGCTTGGGCTTCAGCTTCAGCAGGCTGACGATCGAGGTATGGCCGGTGCCGAAATCGTCGATCTCGATATCGATGCCGAGCGCCTTGATGCGCTCGAGATTGTGCGAGGCGACATCCTCGCTCTCGTCGAGGAAGATCGATTCCACCAGTTCGAAGGAAAGTTCGCCGGGGCGGATATGCAGGTCGGCGAGCGATTCCAGCAGGCTGCCGTCATGCAGCCGCCGCGCCGAGACATTGACCGAGACCTTGGGCACGGCAATGCCCAGCGCCGTCCAGCGCATTCTGTCGCGCAGCGCCGTTTCCAGCACGATCCGGTCGAGCATCTGCACGACATTGATCTCGTCGGCGATGCGCAGGAACCGGTCGGGCGCGAGCCAACCCTTGGATGGATGCTTCCAGCGCACCAGCGCCTCCACCCCTGTCAGTTCCATCGTCCGGGCGGAGAATTGCGGCTGATACCAGGCGGTGAATTCGCCATTGTCGATGCCGGCGAGGATCTCGTCGGCGGTGCGTTTGGTGTTGACGATATCGGCCTGGAGATTGTGGTTGAAGAATTCGAAGCGGTTGCGGCCCATGCTCTTGGCGCGGTAGAGCGCGATATCGGCATTGATCAGCACCTTGCGCGCATCGACATGAATGCCGTTGGCAAGTGCGATGCCGATCGACACCCCGCAGCGGCAGGCAAAACCCTGGAAATCGATCGGCTGGCGCATCTCCTCGATGATCCTGGCCGAAAGCTCGGCCATCTCCTGATCGCCGACATCGACGGCGAGGATGACGAATTCGTCGCCGCCGATGCGCGCCACGAGATCGCTGCCGCGGACATTCTTGGCGAGCACCTTCGAGGCGTGCACCAGCATCGCATCGCCGGCGGCATGGCCGAGCGTGTCGTTGATCTCCTTGAAGCGGTCGAGGTCGATGTGCAGGATCGAGAATTTCTGCCGCTGCCGGCGGCCGTCATTGGTCAGCTCTTCCAGCGCGATATCGAGCTTGCGGCGATTGGCGAGCGCGGTCAGCGGGTCGTGCAGCGAATTGTGCTCGATCCTGTTCTTGGCGAGCTCGAGCTCGATATTCTTGGCAACGGCCTCGTCCTTGGCCGCCTTCAGCCGGATCGTCATCAGCACGTCTTCAGTGGCATCGAAGGCGATGCCCATGATCTTCATTTCGCCGGTCCCCGTCTGGTGGACCTTGCCGACCGAGCGCACATAGCGCACCGCGCCGTTATCGACGATCACCCGGCAGACCAGGGTGTGGGTATCGCCGTTCTTCTTGAAGTAGCGGGCGCTTTCGAGCGCCAGGCCGCGATCCTCGGGGTGGATGCAGCCAAGCCAGGTCTCCTCGGTCATGAAGCCGTTGCGCGGCGCAAGCCCGTAGAGTTCGTGCATGCGCTCGTTCCAGATCGAGCCGCCCCGGTCGGGTCGCGCTTCCCAGATGCCGCATTGATAGGAATTGAGCGCCAGGTCGAGCCGGCTCGACAGTTCGGCCAGCTGCCCCTCGCGGCTGGAAAGCTCTTCAAGCGCCAACTCCAGCTCGGCATTCTTGACCTCGCTCATATCTTTCGCCTTGCGCAGCGTGTCGGTCGTCTCCGCATCGACGGTCACGTCCCAGACGATGCCGATCGTCTTGCTGACGCCGCCGGCATCCGTATAGAAGGCGCCGACCGAGCGCAGATGCCGGATTCCGCCATCGGCAAGCAGGATGCGGTATTGCGCCGTACAGGCGGTGCCGGCGATGCTGCAGCTGAAGAAATGCACTTCGGCAATGTCGCGGTCCTCGGGCAGGATCGCCGCCAGCCATTCGTCGAGCGCCCGGCTGCCCTCCTGCGCCGGCTTGCCGTGCAGGGCCGCTGCGCGCGCATCCCAAAGCAGGCTGCTCGAATGATCCTGCAGTTCCCAGATGCCGATATTCGAGGATTTCAGCGCCAGATCGAGCCGCTGCGACAGTTCCTTGAGTTTCGTCTCGCGCGTCTCCAGCTCGGTGATGTTGCGATTGCGCTCGCCGAGCAGGAGGGTTGCGAAGAAGATCGGGATGATGATGATGCAGCCGGCGGCAAGGACGATCAGGCGCAGCTCGGTTCGGTTTTCCGGAATCGCGTTCCAGCCGCTGTTGGGGACGACGGAGAGTTCCCACTTGCCGCCGGCAAAGCCGATCTTCTGGCGCATCGGATTCTTGTCGTCGATCTCGGACGACCCGAAGAACGGCGCGGCTGTCGCGCCCCTCGCCGGTGAGCCGATATCCCGGATGGCGATCGAAAGATGGTTGAGATGCGGAAAACGTTCCCGGTTTTCGCGGTCGCGCGCCGGCATCAGCCCGGTCGCCTCGTAGAACATCTGCTGGTCGATGACGAGCTCGACCGCCCCCCAGAGCCGCCGCTGGCCGTTCTCCTTGACGAAGACCGGGAAGAATATGGCAAAGCCGTCCCGGCCGTCGGTGCGGACAGGGCCATAAAAGCGCGCCGACAGATCGGCGGCCGCCGGCGTCATTGCCTGGCGTGAAAACAGCGTTGCGCGCACGTCGCGGCCGATCTCCTCATTGCCGGGTAGCCTGGGATAGACGTTGTCGATGATGAAATCCGGTGCGACGGCGATGTGAATGAAGGACGGATTCTGGATCAGCAGCCAGTTGATCTGCCGCTCCATCTCCTCTCCGTTTGCGGCGCTGACGGAGATCAGATTGGCAAGGTCGCGGACCATGCTGAGATCCATATTGATCTCAGCCATCACCCGGGCGCGGATGAGGTTCGCCTCGCTTTCGGTGCGGATATGAAGTTCGCGCCCATAAGATTGAGTATTGGCCCGGTCGAGGCCGAAGCCGACCATGATGACGACAAGGGCGACAAGCGATGAAACCAGAAACGAGACGCGGGTATTCTTCAACACGCGCCGTAACTGCTTGTTGTCGCTCAGCCTGGATAACAAAACGAAACTCCCATCTTCCGGGCGACTTTAGGCCGTGGGAGTTAATTTACGATTGCCCCGAGACGATGCCAAAAATCATGGAAAGGGAAAATCAGCGGTTAACGCTATGTCTTGATTATATTTAAAATCCTATTCATCAATTAGGCGGGAAAAGCCATTCTTACGGGCAATTTTCGCCATATTCAGGAGGCTATGTGTGGCCAGTCATATTCTCGTGCAGCGTTTCAAAAGGATTGCCGCCATGCGTTTCGTCGTCGCCACGCTTTTGGCAACAGCAAGTTTCCTGTCGCCGATGAGCGGTTTTGCCGAGAGCGCCGATGTCGAGGCGACGATCAAGAAGGTCGACACCGCCAATCTCGTGCTGACGCTTGATGACGGCAAGACCTATCAGGCGCCCGAGGAATTCAATTTCGACGGGCTGGCGGCCGGCGTGAAGGTCATCGTCTTCTACACCGAAGTCGACGGCAAGCGCGTCATCAACGATCTCGATATCGTCAAGTAGGGCCGCTTCTGGAGAATGGTAAGGTGAGGTTCGCGCCAATGGCTGCCCCTCACCCTCGCCCTCTCCCCGTAAAACGGGGCGAGGGGACGTGCCCTGCGAGACGCCAGTGGGGAACGAGAGGTTGCGGCACACCCCCTTCGCCCCGTTTACGGGGAGAAGGTGCCGGCAGGCGCCCTACAGCCAGACGATCGTCCGCTCGCCGGTGTCGATCCTGACGATCTGGTCCTGTGGGATGCCGCCTTCCGCGGCACTGGTTTTCGGCAGGTCGGCGATCATCTGGAACAGCGTGCGGATGACGCCGCCGTGGGTGACGCAGACCGTTGGGCGGTCGACGGATTGCAGCCATGAGCCGGTGCGCCAGGAGAGAATCTCGTAGCTTTCCGCGTCGTCGCCGGGCGGGATGAAATCCCATTTCGAGTCGTTGCGTTCGGCCACCCGCTCACGCTGCGTCGCCTTCAGCTCCTTGAGCGTCGAGCCCTCCCAGTCGCCGAAGGAAATCTCCACCAGTCTCGGATCGGTGCGATAGGCAAGCGGCGGCAGGCCCATGGCGGCGCGGACGATTTCCATCGTCGCGCGCGTGCGCCCGAGCGGGCTTGCGACGAAATCGAATTCGCCGACTCTGTCGCCGAGAATTTCGCCAAGCGCCAGCCCGTTCTGCCGGGCCTGTTCTAGGCCCGTGGCATTCATCGGGATATCCTTCTGGCCTTGCAGGCGGCGCTCGGCATTCCAGTCGGTCTGACCGTGTCTGATCACGTAGATAAGCACGGGTCTCGGCTCCGGAATGCTTCAGTCCTTGACGACCGAAATGTCGGGCGCGTCGACCGCTTTCATGCCGATGACATGATAGCCGCTGTCGGCATGGTGGACTTCGCCGGTGACGGAGCGCGACAGGTCCGACAGCAGATAGAGGCCGACATCGCCGACTTCCTCGATGGTGACGGTGCGGCGCAGCGGCGCGTTATATTCGTTCCACTTCAGAATGTAGCGGAAATCGCCGATGCCGGAGGCGGCAAGCGTCTTGATCGGGCCGGCCGAGACGGCGTTGACGCGGATGTTCTGCGGTCCGAGGTCGACGGCCAGATATTTGACGCTCGCTTCGAGCGCGGCCTTGGCGACGCCCATGACGTTATAGTTCGGCATCACCTTTTCGGCGCCGTAATAGGTCAGCGTCAGCATGGCGCCGCCATCCGTCATCAGCTTCTCGGCGCGGCGTGCGACCGAGGTGAAGGAATAGACGGAAATCTGCATCGTCTTGGCGAAATTGTCGGCCGAGGTGTCGACGTAACGGCCGGTCAGCTCGTCCTTGTCGGAGAAGCCGATCGCGTGCACGAGGAAATCGATCTTGCCCCAGAGCTTTTCGACGTTTGCGAAAACCTCGTCGATGGTGGCTTCGTCGGCAACGTCGCAGTGGCCGACCAGCGTCGCGCCGATTTCGGCGGCGAGCGGCTCGACGCGCTTCTTCAGCGCATCGCCCTGGTAGGTGAGCGCGACTTCTCCGCCCTGCGCATGAATGGCCTTGGCAATACCCCACGCAATCGAGCGATTGTTGGCGACACCCATGATGACGCCGCGTTTGCCTGCCATGAGGCCGGATGCTTGAGCCATATTTCGCTCCCTAGGAATTCTGATCGATCCTGCCTATGGCATAGGCCGCTAATCGGTTCAAGCTTGGCCTGGATCATCAACTGTTAGGTATCGTAACAAAGGGTGCGAAAGTCATAAATATTTCACAGGAACAGGCCTTCGCGCATGCTCCGCATGAGATCGGTGACTTTGTCGTCGGGCTTTTCCCACAGGATAATGCGCAATTCGACGACGAGATCGCCCCTGCCGCCCTCTTCGCGGGGCAATCCCTGGCCGGGGATTTTGATCGTCTTGTCGGAGCCCGACCACGCTGGGATAGTAACGTTGAGCGGCCCGCTCGGTCCCTCGATGCGCGCCTCGGTGCCGAGCACGGCATTTTCGATGCTGAGCGGCAGCACGGCATGCAGATCGAAACCGTCGACGGTGAAGCGCGGATCGGGCGCAATGCGAATGTTGATGACGGCATCGCCCCGCTGCATGCCCGGCAGCTTGAAGCCCTGTCCCTTGAGCCGCAGCTCGTGACCATCCTTGGTGCCGGGCGGCAACGCGAAACCGATCTCGCGACCCTCTGGCAGTGAGGCGGTGATCCAGCCGCTCTTCAGCACGTCGTCGATCGTCACCGTCGCCGTCGCCACCTCGTCGGGTGCTTTTTCGAGGCCCGTATCCTTGGCGCCGGTGAACCGGCGCACCAGGGATGTCAGGATGCTGAGCGGCAGCGGCAGGTTGGCGCCGGCATTGCCTGCCATCTCGGCGGCGTCTTCGTCGCCCGTGGCGTCGGCCTCGGCGGCGTCGCCATCCACGCGCCTGCCGGCCTCGCTCGCCTGCTGGCTCTGGGTCTGTTGGTTCTGGGCCTGCTGGTTCTGGGCCTGCTGATATTGCGCCTGCTGCGCGCGGCCCTGCGCCTGGCCGCCGGCAGCGCGTGCCTGGGCGCCGAAAATGCGCTCGACCATCTCGTCGGCCGGCTCGGCCGAACCTGCCTGTTGTCTGGCGCTCTCGGCGGCCGCCTTCTGGGCGGCGCGTGCAAGCTCTTCCATCACCCGCTCGGCATTGGCCTGCGCTGCCTTGGCGCGCACGGCAGCCTCGCGCGCAGCCTGGCGCTGCTGCATGATCGTCTGTTCCTGCTTCTTGGTTTCCGCCATCCGCATGGCATTGTCGAACAGGCTGCGTTTGCGCGGGTCCTTCAATGTTTCATAGGCGCGGCCGATCTCGGCGAACCGGGCCGTCGCCGTCGGGTCCCCCTGATTGTGGTCGGGATGGGCCGATTTGGCCATGTTGCGCCAGGCCGCCTTGATCTCGTCTGCCGCCGCGTCGCGTTTGACGCCCAGAATTTTATAAGGATCGCGCATGTCAAACCGCCGGTGTTGCGATGCGGGAAGCCACGTCCTTGCCCGGCATCCCGAAATCCCAAATCAAAGCCAATATCAACTCGTGACGCGCCATCCCGCCGCAACGGCAAGGACAGCCACTCTCAACCCCGATCGTGCGCGGGAGTTGCTAATCACTTCTTATTTCCATGGAGAGATGTGGAGTGTTTTGCGCTGAATGGTTAGCTCTTTGCTAAGCATTCGGCAGAGAGCCGTCAGGCGTTAACCTGTCGGGCCGGATCGGCTTCCGATCAGCTTTCCGGCTGGAAGCTTAGCAGCTGCCAGTTGCCGCCGCCGACGAGGCAGGTCTTGCCGTAGAATTTAGCGATGCCGACATAGGAATGCCGCGTCGTGCGGAACTGGCGGCAGACCTGGCCTGATTCGTTGTTCTCGACGATCGTATCGATGACGCCGGCACTGCCCGTCGATGCATTCGCCCAGGGAAGCGGCTGGCCCTCGAGCCTTTGCACATCGGCCGAGGTCACGGCATTGCGCACGGTCATCTCGTCCGACAGCGTATCGGTGCTCGGCGGCGTCTGCGGCACGGTGCCGGTTGCCACCGACCGGTCGACCTTGGCTTCACTGAGAAAATCCATGCCGCCTGCCAGGCAGCCGGAAAGCGAAAGCATGGCAACGCCGATGACGAAGAACGCGCAGCTGCGTTGCCGCAGGCTCTTTGTATGGCGATATGACTTTGCTATGACTTCCACCCTGCATCCTGTCCAGTTATCAAAAGCTGGGCGAGTTTTGAATAATCCGGGGCATTTGAACCAATATGTCGGCAAACGAGTTAACAAGCGGTGACTTTACCGAAAGTGGCGAACCCTTCAAGCTCTTTGCCGAATGGCTTGGAGAAGCGGAGGCTTCCGAACCCAACGACCCGAATGCCGTGGCGCTGGCAACGGTCGATGAGGATGGTCTTCCCAATGTCCGCATGGTTCTCCTGAAGGGATTCGACGAAGACGGTTTTGTCTTTTACACCAATTTCGAGAGCCAGAAAGGCCGTGAAATTCTCGGCCAGAAAAAGGCCGCCATGTGCTTTCACTGGAAAAGCCTGCGCCGCCAGGTCAGGCTGCGCGGCCCGGTCGAGATCGTCACCGACGCCGAAGCCGACGCCTATTTCAAGACGCGGGCTCGCGGCAGCCGCATCGGCGCCTGGGCTTCGAAACAATCCCGCCCGCTCGAAAGCCGATTCGCGCTTGAAAAGGCGGTGGCCGAATATACCGCCCGTTACGCCATCGGTGAAATTCCGCGCCCCGCTCACTGGTCGGGCTTCCGCATCCGACCGACCTCGATCGAATTCTGGAAGGACCAGAATTTCCGCCTGCATGACCGCATCGAATTTCGCCGGCCCTTGCCGGAAGGCGCATGGGACAAGGTCAGGATGTATCCGTAAGCGGCGTTATTTGCCCATCAGTTTCAGCGGAATGCCGGAGGCGAGCGCCGAGACGTAGCGTCGCTTCTGGTAGAAGCCGTTCAGCGATATGCGGCTGAGATAGCCGGTTTTCCGCGCCAACGGCAGGCCCGGCTGGGTCGTAACCGCAAGCTGAAAGCCGAGATTGCGGGCGATCGCCGCCTCGCGGCTGGTCGCAGCCTCCGGCGTGCCGTAGGGATAGGCGATCGTCTTGGGGCGGATGCCGGTCACCACTTCCACGTAATCGGCCGAAACCTGCATTTCTATCCGCGCTTCGGCCTCCGGCAGACGGGCCAGCGCCCGGTGGCTGATCGTATGGGCGCCGAGTGCGGCGAGGGGATGGGCCGCCAGCCATTGCAACTGACCAGGACCCATCACCAGTTCGCGGGTGATATCGGTCGGCTCGATGCCGTTTTCCCGTGCTAGCATGTCGATCGCGGCAACGGCGCGCGCCTCGTCGGAGCGGTGGATATAGGCGGCGAATCGATCGAAGGCATTCCATTGCTGTTGCGGATCGTCGAGCGCCAGGCGCTCGCTGCCGTGGCCGAAATCGAAGCGGAGTTCGCTTGAGCGGCGCAAGAGCACGGCGAGCGTCTCCCACCAGATGCTGTGGGAGCCCTCGGCAAAACCCTTGGCGACGAACACCGTGAACGGCGCCCGATGCTGTTCGAACACCGGCAGCGCGTGCTCCAGATTGTTGATGTAGCCGTCGTCGAGCGTGAAGGCGGCAAACGGCTTTCCGCCCTCGGGCTCGGCCAGCAGCGCCGGCACCTGATCGAGCGGCACGAAGCGATAGCCCTCCCGCCTCAACCGCCGCAGCGCCGCATCGAGAAAGCCGGGGGTGATTTCGAGATGCGCATTCGGCTCGAAAGCCTCCGGCACGTGCGGGCGGACATGATGCAGCGTGAAGACGACGCCGCGTCCGCGCGCTTGACGCATCAGCCCGGCGGCGGCGATGAGCCAAGAAACCTCGAGCCCGGCGCCGATTGCCGCGCGTTTTGCCAGTCGCTTGAATTGTCCCGCCATGCGCCGTCCGTTGCCTTTTTCCGGAAACTAGCAAGCGCGGCTTAAGCCTTGCTGAATCCCGATTTCGCACGCGTCTTTTCATTTCCTGTTAACCAAGGCGATGAAAAGACTAGAAAAATGATAGGAGTTGCCTCAAAGTCGCGCCAAACTTGCCGCTTCTGTCACATTACGGCACAAAGGCCGATCCTGTCCGCCGACGCATCAAGGGGAACTGCATGAGAACGCTTCTGGCGGCTGTTTTGACCGTAACGCTGGCCATTTCGGCGCCTCTTACGGCCTTGGCCGGCAGCGCTTCATTGATCCTCGATGCCCGCACCGGCAAGGTTCTCGCCGCCGAGAACGCCGATACGCTGAACCATCCGGCCTCGCTGACCAAGATGATGACGCTCTATCTCACCTTCGAGGCTTTGAAACGTGGCAAGATCGGCTGGGATACGCCGATCAAGATGTCGAAATATGCCGCCGCCCGGCCGCCGACCAAGCTCGGCGTCAAGGCCGGTGGCACGATCACTGTGCGCGAGGCGGTCTATGGCATGATCATCAAATCCGCCAATGATGCCGCCGCCGCCATGGGCGAGACGCTCGGCGGCTCGGAAAGCGGCTTTGCCCGGATGATGACGGCCAAGGCCCGCCAGCTCGGCATGAGCCGCACGGTCTTCGTCAACGCCTCCGGCCTGCCGGACGGCCGTCAGGTCACCACCGCGCGCGATATGTCGACGCTCGCCATCGCGCTGATGAAGAATTATCCGAACGAATACCGGCTGTTTTCGGCGGCAAGCTTCAATTTCCGCGGCCGCACTGTGCGCGGCCACAACAATCTCATGTACCGCTACCAGGGCATGGACGGCATCAAGACCGGTTACACCAACGCCTCCGGCTTCAACCTCGTCAGCGCCGTCAAGGACGGCAACCGCCGCGTTGTCGGCGTCGTGCTCGGCGGCCGCACCGCTCGCAGCCGCGACGCCAAGATGGCCGGTCTGCTCGACCGCTATCTCGGCCGTGCCTCCTCTTCCGGCGGCGCCAAGCTGGTGGCGAGCGTCGGGGCCAGGGAGCCTGTCGAAATCGCCTCCGCCGCCGACGATTCCGATGTTCCGGTGCCGCTGAGCGCGCCGCGCCCGGCCGACGATCTTGCCGCAAAGAGCCTGGCCTATGCCGATGACGCCGTTGTGCCGCTGGAGCGTCCGGTCGCGATGGACGAGATCCTGAACGCCGGCAAGGCGCCGAAAATGTCGGCAGACAAAGCCGAAGGTGACTGGCAGATCCAGATCTCGGCCGCGCCGAGCGCCGATGCGGCGCGCGCCCTTCTCGCCCAGGCGAAATCGGAAGGCGGCGCGCCGCTCAGTTCCGCCTCGCCCTATACCGAGGCAGTCGGGACGGGCGCCAACAAGATCTATCGCGCCCGCTTCGTCGGCTTCGCCAGCAAGGATGCCGCCGTCTCCGCCTGCGATGCGCTGAAGCAGCGCTCCTACGATTGCATGCTGCTGCCGGACCACGGCTGATCTACTCTGGACAAGCATCGGGAATCAGCGTCTCTTCCATAAACAAAAGGAGAACGCCGATGTTGCGTCGTCTTGCCGATCAGTTCGAAACCTCATCCGCCACCTATGCCGCGGCCAACGGCATCGAGCGTGACCCTGACTGGTTTCTCCTGAAGCTGCAGGAGGAGGTGGGTGAACTCACCCAGGCTTGGAACCGTGTGACCGGCCGCGGGCGCCGCAGGGACCGAACGCCGGAAGAACTCCACCGCGATCTCGCCGACGAAACTGCCGACCTGCTCGGCCATATCCTGCTCTTTGCCCGCCGCAACGATATCGATCTGGCTGCGGCGATCGAGCGTAAGTGGCGGTTTCAGCCGGCGGAAGTGTCGAAGAGCTGAGGAAGATCCGCCGCCGGAATCAGCCGACCTTGTAGCGATAAAACTTGGTGTCCACCGCCATCAGCGGGAAGGCGCGGGGCAGGGCGGTCTTGGCGATCTCGGTAAAGCCGTTCTTCTCGTAGAAGCGATGGGCGGCGACAAATTTGTCCGTCGTGCCGAGGAAGATATCGGTGAGGCCGGCATCCCTGGCATGGGCGAACAGGCGGTCGAGGAGCAGCGCCGCCACGCCATGCTCGCGGCCGCGCACGGCGGCTGAGACGAACATCTTGCGCAGCGCCGCCTGGTTGTTGCCGATATCCTTCAAGCCTAGCGTGCCGACGATGGCGCCGTCCCTGACCGCGACCCAGAACTCTCCCTTGCCGGACTGGTAGAAATCCGGGATGACCCTGAGGTCCGGCTGCGCATCGGCAGTGATGTCGATGCCGAACTCTTCGCGCTGGATCGGCAGGATCACCGAAAGCACGGCATCGGCGTCGCCTTCCGCAAAACGCCTGATCTCGACCTCCGCCATCACAGGCTCCTTTCGCCTCAGGTCTGCGTGCCGCCGACCGTCACCTGATCCATGCGCAGATGCGGCTGGCCGACGCCGACCGGAACCCATTGGCCAGCCTTGCCGCAATTGCCGATGCCGGTATCGAGTTTCATGTCATTGCCGATCATCGATACCCGCTTCATCGCATCCGGGCCGTTGCCGATCAGCATCGCGCCCTTGATCGGCGCGCCGACCTTGCCGTTCTCGATCAGATAGGCCTCGGTGCAGCCGAAGACGAATTTGCCGGAGGTGATATCCACCTGGCCGCCGCCGAAGGAAACGGCATAGATGCCCTTCTTCACCGAGGCGATGATTTCCTCGGGTGTCTTGTCGCCGCCGAGCATATAGGTGTTGGTCATGCGCGGCATCGGCACATGCGCATAACCCTGGCGGCGGCCGTTGCCGGTCGGCGCCATGCCCATCAGCCGGGCATTCTGCCGGTCCTGCATATAGCCGACGAGCTTGCCGTTCTCGATCAGCACGTTGTAGCCCGACGGCGTGCCCTCGTCGTCGATGGTGATCGAGCCGCGGCGGTTGTCGATGGTGCCGTCGTCGACGACGGTGACGCCGGGAGCGGCGACCATCTGGCCGAGCAGGCCTGCAAAAGCCGACGTCTTCTTGCGGTTGAAATCGCCTTCCAGCCCGTGGCCGACGGCCTCGTGCAGCATGACGCCCGGCCAGCCGGAGCCGAGAACGACGTCCATGGTGCCCGCCGGCGCATCGATCGCCTCGAGATTGACGAGCGCCTGGCGCAGCGCCTCGTCGGCGCCGTACTGCCAGCTGCCCTCGGCGATGAAGTCGCCGAAGCCGATCCGCCCGCCGCTGCCGTAGGAGCCGCTTTCCTGCCGATCGCCTTCACCGACCATGACCGAGATGTTGATGCGGGTCATCGGCCTGATGTCGCGCACGCGATGCCCGTCGGCGCGCAGGATGTCGACCACCTGCCAGCTCGCCGCGACCGAGGCCGTCACCTGCCGTACCTTGTCGTCCTTGCCCCTGAGATAGGCGTCGATATCCTGCAGGACCTTGACCTTTTCCTCGAAGCTCGGCTGGCCGATCGGGTTCTGGTCGCCGTAGAATTTCTTATTGGTGCCTTGCGGGGCTGCCGCATAGGAGCCGGAATAGCCGCGCGTCACCGCCCCCACGGCATCCGCCGCCCGCTTCAGCGCCGCCACCGAAAGATCGCCGGCATGGGCAAAACCGACCGCTTCGCCGGCAACGGCGCGCAGGCCGAACCCCTGCTCGGTGTTGAAGCTGCCGCCCTTCAGCCGGCCATTGTCGAAGGTCAGCGCTTCGGCCTGCGCATGCTCGATAAACAGCTCGCCGTCATCGGCGCCGGCGAGCGCCTCGGCGACCAGACCACGCATCGTGGCTTCGTCGGCATCGAATAGCGTCAGGAGATCGGTGGTCATGGTCTGGCTCCAATAGGCATGCGTGCGGGAATGCGCTTACGCATCTAGATAGGGCTCCCAATGATAAGGAGTGAAGCCCTGCGGCGGAATATTCTTTGTTACTTGGGAGAGACCTAAGCGTTTTTAGGGTTTTCCGCGCAGGAGACGCCTCCTGCGGATGGGGTTCCCCACGCGCCAGCATCACGTTTGGCTGGAACGTCACCTCATTCTCCGTCCTCCTCGGCCTTGAGCCGAGGATCCATGCCACCACCGAGGGTGCCGCGTGGATGCTCGGGTCAAGCCCGAGCATGACGGAGGGTGGGATAAGCCTCTGGAGCAAGTACAGCGACGATTGAGGGGCGAGCGTAATTGCGCGCCGCACTCGCATACCCTTACGGCAGCGCGTCAAAACCTTCGGCGAAGCCCTTGAGGTCGACGGGGATGCCGATGCCTTCTTCGGGGGTCTGGAAGACGATGAAGGTTGCCTGGGCGCCGCTGCGGAAGGTCTTCAGCAACTCGTCCTCGAGCACCACCTCGGCATAACAGCCGTCGGCGAAGCAGCGCACGAAATAGGCGCGGCCGATATCCTTGCCGTCGACATTGAGGCCGAGGCCGTTCGGCAGGAGCACGCCGAGCGGCGCCAGCACCCGCAGGATCTTCGACTTGCGGTCGGCGGTCTTCAGCACGACGACGGAAAGCCCGACCTCGGGCCGATCCTCGGCGATGACGTTCTGCATCAGCGCGCATTGTTCGGTCGAAGCCCCTGCCGGTTTGTCGCAGACGACCGACCATGCGCCGTGATTGGATTTCACCGTGCCCGGTGCCTGCGGCTGGGTCTGGCCGGGTGACACCTGGATATTCGGATTGGCCGCGTTCGGCTGCTGCGGCGTCGCGCTCGGAGCGGGAGCAGGGGCCGCAGCCGGCGGCTTGGCCTGCGCCGGCGCCGGTTGCTGCTGTGCGAAAACGGGCGTCGTCGCTGCGGCCGCGATGCTGGCAGTCACGAGAAGCGACTGCGCGAGGGAACGGAAACCCATGGAAACCTCTGGATATCGAATCATTGCCGCTATTGTTGAAGCTGCCCACCAAAAATGAAAAGCCCCACCCCGTGAAAACCGGGGGACTGCGGCGGAAATTGGACCTTTCGGCAAGAATGTGCGGCGCGCGGATTGGCCGGAAAGCCGATTTTTCATATGCTGATGAAAAACTTGGGATGTTTTGCCCTTCCGGCCTGCCTATGCTTTCAGCAAAAATGCCGCATAGACAATTGCTCTGACCTGTTGCGGCAAATGCCAAACTGTGGTTTGAAGCGCTGAAGATGGCAAGGATTCTGCGTTCTATTCTGCAGGTCAAGCGCTCGAGGGAGATAATAAGGTGATGAAGAAGGCTTATGCAGCCCTGACCACGCTGGTCTGTCTGCTTTTTGCTTCCGGCACATATGCCGACCAGCCAATGCCGTGGCAGGCGACGCTGCAGCCGGCGGCAACGCCGATCATGCGGGAAATCCACTGGTTCGAACAATATACCCTGTGGTTTATCGTTCCGATCACGCTCTTCGTTCTGGTCCTGCTCATCGTCGTCTGCGTCAAGTTCCGCGCCAGCGCGAACCCGGTCCCCTCGAGGACGAGCCACAACACTATGATCGAGATTGCCTGGACCGTGGGGCCGGTCCTGGTGCTGCTTCTTCTCGCCATTCCTTCGTTCAACCTGCTGACGGCGCAGCTGACGCTGCCCGAAAACCCCGACGTGACGATCAAGGCGACCGCCACCCAGTGGCAGTGGAACTATGAATATGAAGGTTCGGGCGACAGCCCGCTGGCATTCGACAGCTATCTCTTGAAGGATCAGGACCGCGCTGCCGCCGGCAAGGAAGACAAGTCGGTTTATCCCAGGCTTCTGGCCGTCGACAACGAACTGGTGCTGCCGGTCAACAAGACGGTCCGCGTTCTCGTGACCTCTGCCCCGACCGACGTCATCCACGCTTTCGCCATGCCGTCCTTCGGCGTCAAGATCGACGCCGTTCCGGGCCGCCTGAACGAGACCTGGTTCAGGGCCGAGCGCGAAGGCCTGTTTTATGGCCAGTGTTCCGAGCTCTGCGGCAAGGACCATGCGTTCATGCCGATTGCCATCCGCGTCGTCTCCGAGGACAAGTATAAGCAGTGGCTGACGACAGCCGCGAGCGACCTGCCCGGCGCCTACAAGACACTCATGGCTGCAACCGATGGTCCCGCAAAGACCCTCGACGTCGCCGAAGCACAGTAATTAAGGGGATCGGGACAATGGCTGGACCTTCCGCTCACGACGATCATTCTCACGGTCATGCCCATGATGACCACGCCCATGATCATGACCACGATCACGGGCACAAGCCGAGCTTTGTCAATCGCTGGCTGTTTTCGACCAACCACAAGGACATCGGCACGCTCTACCTGATCTTCGCGATCATCGCCGGCATCATCGGCGGCGCGCTGTCGGTGGCCATGCGCATGGAGCTGCAGGAGCCTGGCATCCAGATCTTCCACGGCCTGGCGTCGATGGTCTATGGCTATGAAGGCGATGCCGCGATCGACGGCGCCAAGCAGATGTTCAACATGTTCACCACCGCGCACGCGTTGATCATGATCTTCTTCATGGTCATGCCGGCGATGATCGGCGGTTTTGCCAACTGGATGGTGCCGATCATGATCGGCGCGCCCGACATGGCCTTCCCGCGCCTGAACAACATCTCCTTCTGGCTGATCGTTCCGGCCTTTGCGCTGCTGCTTCTGTCGATGTTCGTCGAAGGCCCGGCAGGCGCCTACGGCACCGGCGGCGGCTGGACGATGTATCCGCCGCTGGCGACCAGCGGCACGCCCGGACCGGCGGTCGATCTGGCGATCTTCGCGCTGCACATTGCCGGCGCCTCGTCGATCCTCGGTGCGATCAACTTCATCACCACGATCCTCAACATGCGCGCTCCCGGCATGACGCTGCACAAAATGCCGCTGTTTGCCTGGTCCGTGCTGATCACCGCCTTCCTGCTGCTGCTGTCGCTGCCGGTTCTGGCAGGCGGCATCACCATGCTGCTCACCGACCGTAACTTCGGCACCTCCTTCTTCTCCCCGGAAGGCGGCGGCGACCCGATCCTCTACCAGCACCTGTTCTGGTTCTTCGGTCACCCCGAGGTTTACATCCTCATCCTGCCGGGCTTCGGCATGGTCAGCCACATCATCTCGACCTTCTCGAAGAAGCCGATCTTCGGCTACCTCGGCATGGCCTACGCCATGGTCGCGATCGGCGCCGTCGGCTTCGTCGTCTGGGCCCACCACATGTACACGGTCGGCCTGTCGCTCGACGCGCAGCGCTACTTCGTCTTCGCGACGATGGTCATCGCCGTTCCGACGGGTGTGAAGATCTTCTCCTGGATCGCGACGATGTGGGGCGGCTCGATCTCGTTCCGCACGCCGATGCTCTGGGCGATCGGCTTCATCTTCCTGTTCACGGTCGGCGGCGTCACCGGCGTCCAGCTCGCCAATGCCGGTCTCGACCGCTCGCTGCATGACACCTATTACGTCGTGGCCCACTTCCACTACGTTCTGTCGCTCGGCGCCGTCTTCGCGATCTTCGCCGGCTGGTACTACTGGTTCCCGAAGATGACCGGCTACATGTACAACGAGTTTGTCGGCAAGCTGCATTTCTGGGTGATGTTCATCGGCGTCAACCTGGTGTTCTTCCCGCAGCATTTCCTCGGCCTCGCCGGCATGCCGCGCCGTTACATCGATTATCCGGATGCCTTTGCCGGCTGGAACTATGTGTCCTCGATCGGCTCCTACATCTCGGCCTTCGGTGTGCTGATCTTCCTCTTCGGCGTCTTCGAGGCCTTGGCCAAGAAGCGGGTCGCCGGCGACAATCCGTGGGGTGAGGGTGCAACGACGCTCGAATGGCAGCTGCCTTCGCCGCCGCCCTATCACCAGTGGGAACAGCTTCCGCGCATCAAGTAATTGCGCGGGTGTCAGGACGCCGTATCGACTGCGGCGTCCTGATATTCTGACATTCGGGACGGAATGATGACGGTTATCGACAATCACGGGACGCTTGCAAAGGACGGCGAATTGTCGGAAGCGAGTGCGCGCGATTATTTCGAATTGCTGAAGCCGCGGGTGATGTCGCTCGTGGTCTTCACTGCCTTTGCCGGTCTGGTGCTGGCGCCGGGCCACATCCATCCCGTCCTCGGCCTGATCGCCATACTCTGTATCGCCGTCGGCGCCGGCGCCTCCGGCGCGCTCAACATGTGGTACGACGCTGATATCGACGCCATCATGAGCCGCACCGCCAACCGTCCGATCCCGGCCGGCCGCATCGCGCCCTCGGAGGCGCTGGCCTTCGGCCTGGTGTTGTCGGGCTTCTCGGTCGTCATCCTCGGCCTTGCCGTCAACTGGCTGTCGGCCGGCATTCTCGCCTTCACCATCTTCTTCTACGCCGTCGTCTACACCATGTGGCTGAAGCGCTCGACGCCGCAGAACATCGTCATCGGCGGAGCCGCCGGCGCCTTCCCGCCGATGATCGGCTGGGCCTGCGTGACCAACAGCGTGACGATCGAAAGCACCGTGCTCTTCCTGATCATCTTCCTGTGGACGCCGGCGCATTTCTGGGCGCTGGCCCTCTTCAAGATGCGCGATTACGAGGCCGTCGGCGTGCCGATGCTGCCGAACGTTTCCGGCGAGCGGGTGACCAAGCATCAGATCGTCGCTTATGCAGTGTTGACCGCCGTTTGCGCGGTGTTGCCCTCCTTCCTTGGTTTCGCCAGCCTCGGCTACGGCCTGGTGGCCGCCACGCTTGGCGCAATCTTCATCTACTGTTCCATCGCCGTCTGGCGTATGCCCGACGGCGATCTGAAGATGATTCCGGCGAAGAAGCTCTTCGCCTTCTCGATCTTCTATCTCTTCGCCGTGTTCTCCGCCCTGATGATCGACCGGCTGACCTCGGTGCTGGTTTCGCATGCGGGAGGTTGGTTCTGATGGATCTCGTTAAGCTCACGGAAAAGCAGCTCAAGTCGCGCCGCAATCGTAATGTCGCATTGGGCCTGGTGCTTGCCGGCCTCGTCATTCTCTTTTACGCGATCACCATCGTGAAGATCGGCGGGGGAATGGCCGGATGAGCGAAAAGCCCGCCACACCGAAAAAGCCGGGACGCAACAACGGCGCCGTCGTCATGATGTGCCTGAGCTTCGTCTTCGGCATGGGCGCGATGAGCTACGCCGCCGTGCCGCTCTACCGGATCTTCTGCCAGGTCACCGGCTATAACGGCACGACGCAGCGCGTCGACCAGGTGTCGAGCGTCGTGCTCGACCGGACGATGCGCGTGACCTTCGACGCCAATGTCGCACCCGGCCTGCAATGGGACTTCAAGCCGGTCGAGCGCGAGGTCAATCCGAAGATCGGCGAAACCATCCAGGTCAATTTCACCGCCGAGAATCGCTCGAACGAGACGCAGCGCGGCCAGGCGGTTTTCAACGTCACGCCGGGTGAAGCGGGCGTCTATTTCAACAAGGTGCAATGTTTCTGCTTTACGGAAACAGACCTGAAGCCGGGCGAAAAGCTCGACATGCCGGTGGTGTTCTACATCGATCCGGAAATCGTCAAGGCCGTGGAATCGAAGAACATCCATACGGTCACGCTGTCATATACGTTCTACCCGAAAGAGGGTCCGAAGCCGCTGGCTTCGAATGAGGGTGGAGCGGTAAAGAGTGAAAAGAAACTTTGATCAAGGCTCGTTTCCGGCTATGCCGGGAGCGGAGTGAAGGAAGACATCCGGGGATAGCTACATGGCCGATGCTCATCAGAAGAATCACGACTATCACATCATCGATCCGAGCCCGTGGCCGATTCTCGCCTCGCTCGGCGCCTTCATCATGGCGATCGGCGGCGTCTGCTACATGCGTTACCTGAACGGCGGATCGTTCAAGGTCGCCGGCGCCGAACTCGCCAATCCCTGGCTCTTCTATATCGGCTTCGCGCTGGTTCTCTACGTCATGTACGGCTGGTGGGCCGATACGGTGAAGGAAGCCCATGAGGGCGCCCACACCCGAGTCGTCTCCCTGCATCTGCGCTACGGCATGATCATGTTCATCGCTTCGGAAGTGATGTTCTTCGTCGCCTGGTTCTGGGCCTATTTTGATGCCAGCCTCTATCCGAACGAGGCGATCCAGGCTTCGCGCCTGCTCTATACCGGCGGCACCTGGCCGCCGAAGGGCATCGAGGTGCTCGATCCCTGGCACCTGCCGATCTACAACACCGTCATCCTGCTGCTCTCCGGCACGACGGTCACCTGGGCGCATCATGCGCTGCTGCACAATGACCGCAAGGGCCTGATCCAGGGCCTGGTTCTGACGGTGCTGCTTGGCATCTTCTTCTCCAGCGTCCAGGCCTATGAATATGCCCACGCGCCCTTCGCCTTCAAAAATTCGATCTATGGCGCGACCTTCTTCATGGCGACCGGCTTCCACGGTTTCCACGTCCTCGTCGGCACGATCTTCCTGCTGGTCTGCCTGATCCGGGCGCTGCGCGGCGACTTCACCCCGAAACAGCATTTCGGCTTCGAGGCCGCCGCCTGGTACTGGCACTTCGTCGACGTCGTCTGGCTGTTCCTGTTCTTCTGCATCTACGTCTGGGGCGGCTGGGGCGCCCCCGTCGCAGCCGGCTGACGGCAGCGAGTTTCAAGTGAAAAGGCGGGCCGGGTGCCCGCCTTTTTTGTATGGCGGACGTCTAGTTGGTTTGTCCGGTTTGCGCGGAAAGCTGCCCCTCACCCTAACCCTCTCCCCGTAAAGCGGGGAGAGGGGACGTGCCCTGCGAGAGGTGGGAGAGGGACGGAGAGCTTGCGGCTTGCCCCTTCGCCCCGCGCGCGGGGAGAGCGACTGTCTTCTTTGTCAAGCGTTTTGCCATGGTCGTCCGTCCCTGATGATGGCGTTGAGGATGGTGAGCAGCTTGCGCATGGTGGCGACGGTTGCGACGATCTTGGGCTTGCCGGCCG
>NZ_LOKU01000031.1:0-51711 GCF_002211295.1 Rhizobium sp. N122
GGTTCATAGCACCGGTCGCGGTCAATCCTATGCCACCCTCACCGTCAGCATAGGCAACGGACAGAAGCATGCCGCGAAGAAGAGGTGACAGCGCGGCGACATCGACGTCACCCTGCAGCTTGATTTCCGGAAGCATCGTGCAGCTTTGATCCCTACCCGCTCAATTCAGATAAAAGCGAGTATCAGCCGGCGACTGAACAATTGCTATTGAGAAAGCTAAAGCCGAAGAGGTGTTCTTTCACCCGCCCCCGCTCCGCCCTTTCAACCCGGCCCAGCCGGTCGGATCGGGGGCTGATCATCGGTGCCAGTGTCGCGTTTCTAACTGGCCGACAGCGTCGCAGCCCTATTCGGCTTTGACAACTACTGTAGCCGCAAAGTTGAAGTGTCCTGTTTCTGCAAAGTTGGAATGTCACTCTCCCCGCGTTTGATGGCGCGGGAGACAAGCGGATGGGATTGATTGCGATGAGCGAGCGCGATCTGCAGCCGACGGCCTAATCCTGGTTGGCAGCGACCGGCACGCTGCCTTCGTTCGAATGACGGGCTTCGGTCTGCCGGGCGGCGGAGATGAGGCGGCGCTGTACGCGGATGGCGTGCCATTGCTGGTCGATCAGGACGCCGATGAGGATCACGCCGCCCATGACGGCGAAATTCAGCGACGACGGGATGCCAAGCAGATTGACGAGATTCTGCAGCTCCTGGAGCAGGACCGTGCCGAGCACCACGCCGACGATCGAGCCCTCGCCGCCGCGCAGCGAAAAGCCGCCGAGGACGGCGGCGGCAATCGCGTAGAGTTCGTAGAACTGGCCATGGCTCGCCGGTGAGATCGAGCGTGTGTACATGGCGAAATAAATCGCCGAAAGCGCCGTCAGCAGCCCGCAAATGATATAGGCCGACATGATCATGCGGCCGGTGCGGATACCGGAATAGCGGGCCGCCTCCTCGTTCTTCCCGATCGCGTAGAGATAACGCCCGAAAACGGAGCGATGCAGCATGATCCACATGACAACCGCAATGATGACGAGGGCGATGAAGGTGTTGGGAACGCCGTAGAACCGTCCGGCGGTCAGGAATTCGAGGTCCGGGAAATTCTGGCCGAAGGCAAAGCCCGCCGTCCCGTCGGCGGTATAGAAGCGCGCCGCGCCGCGATAAATCAGCAGGCCGCAGAGGGTGACGACGAAGGGCTGCAGGTTGAGCCGGGTGATCAGCCAGCCGTGGACGGCGCCGATGACCGCGCCAAGCGCGAGAATGAGCGGCAGCGCCAGCATCCAGGGCATATCCTGGACGGCGATGAAATCGACGAACAGCACGCCGAGAAGGGCGACGAGCGAGCCTACGGAAAGCTCGATACCGCCGGTTATGATGACAAAGGCCTGGCCGATCGACAGGATGCCGAACAGGCCGATCAGGTTGGCGGTGTTGGCAAGATTGATCGGCAGCAGGAAGCGCGGGTTGATGATGGCGACGACGATGCCGACGACGACGATCAAAAGCAGCAGTCCGAGATCTTTTTTGATCATTCGAGAACCATTCCCCGATACTTGTGTTGGCCGCAGCCGCTACTTTACCCTTTTGCCGACGGCAAGCAAAAGCACGCTTTCCTGGCTGAATTCGTCCTCTTCCAATATGCCGGCTATCTGGCCCTCGTGCATGACGGCGATGCGATCGGAAACGCCGATCACCTCTTCCATGTCGCTGGAGATCATCAGGATTGCCACCCCGGCATCGGCAAGCGCCCGCATCAGGCCGTAGATCTCGTTCTTCGCGCCGATGTCGATGCCCCGCGTCGGCTCGTCGAAGATCATCACCCTCGGGTTCATCGACAACCATTTGGCAAGCACCACCTTCTGCTGGTTGCCGCCGGATAGCGTGCCGGTTCGCGCCGAAACGGAGGGCGCCTTGATCCCGAGGCGAACCCGCTGCTTTTCGGCCGCCGCCGTTTCCCGTTCGGCAGAAAGCATGAAACGGCTGGAAAGCTTGGGAAGATCGGCAAGGGTTATGTTCTGGGCGATCGGAAAATCGAGAAGAATGCCGTTGCGCTTGCGATCCTCCGGCACCAGGAAAATGCCGCGAGCGACGGCGTCGCGGGCGGAACGGACAGAAATTTCCTGCCCGTCCTGCAGGATGGTTCCGCCGTAGCTCCGGTCGATGCCGAAGAATACCCTTGCAAGCTCGGTACGGCCCGACCCGACGAGGCCCGCAAGCCCCATGATTTCTCCATAGCGGATTTCCAGATCGACGGGACGGCCGGGATAGGCCTCGGTGCGCACGCCGCTTGCCTTCAGCGCCACCGAGCCCGGCGAGCGCTGCGGTTTTGCGGTCCGGGCCGCAAGCACCCGGCCGATCATCAGTTTGACCATCTGGTCGTGGCCGATGTCTTTCCTGGCGAGCGTGCCGACAAGCGTGCCGTCGCGCAGCACGACGACGCGGTCGGCGACACGCTCAACCTCGTGGAGGCGATGCGAGACGAAAATGACGCTGATGCCGTCGGCTTTCAGCGATTTGATAATGCTGAGTAGCCGTTCGGTTTCGGCCAGCGGCAGGCTGGACGTCGGTTCGTCGAAAATGACGAGCCTGGCGTTGATGGACAGCGCCTTGGCGATTTCCACCATCTGCTGCTCGGCAAGGGAAAGCGACGCCACCGGCGTGTCGGCGGAAAAATGAGCCCCGACGCGCTTCAGGAGCGGCTTCGCCATGCCTCGCAGCCGATCGCGATCGACGAGCTTGAAAGGTCCGGCCTTCAGCGGCTCGCGACCGAGGAAAATATTGGCCGCCACGTCGAGATTGTCGAAGAGATTGAGTTCCTGATGCACGAAGGCGATGCCGGATGAAATGCTCGATTCCACCGTGAGGGAGCGAAGCTCCGCCCCGTCGAGCAGGATCGTGCCTCGGTCGGGGGCGATCACGCCGCCGAGAATCTTCATCAGCGTCGATTTTCCAGCGCCGTTTTCGCCGACAAGGCCGATGACCTCGCCTGGCATGATGTCCATTGACAGGCCTTCGAGCGCAACGACGCCCGGATAGGTCTTGCCAACGCCGGAAAGCGACAGAAATGGCGTTCCGGGCGCGCCCGGTGACGGGATGTCGGAACTATGGTTCATCGGCTGTCCATGGCTGCTGATGCCGTCGGCATGAAATGCCTTTCGCGGCGGCGGTGAGTGCCGCCGCCGCGAAAGAGGTTACTTTCCAGCCATGGCCTTCAGGTTGGCAGCATATTTGTCAACGTCATCCTTGCCGATGATCACCGTCGGGATGATGATCAGGCCATCGGCGGGAACGCCGGATTTGTCGCCCTTGAGGTAGGCGGCCATCAATTTCATGCCCTGATAGGCCCATTCGAACGGCTGCTGTACGACGGTTGCCGCGATCGTGCCTTCCTTGACACCGCCGAGCGTGATCGGATCGTCATCAAAGCCGACGACGGTGATCTGGCCGAGTTTGCCGGCATCGCGCAGCGCCTCATAGATGCGCGGCGTGTTGTAGGAGTAGAAGCCGACCATGCAGGTCAGGTCGGGGCTGGCCACCAGCGCATCCTCGACGTTCTTTTTGGCGCGCGTCTGGTCGATGTCGTCACCACGAACATCGACAAGCTCGATCTTGGTACCCTTGAGCCCTTCCTTCATCCCTTCGATGCGTTCGCGGGCGTTATCGGCGCCGAGCAGACCGACGAAACCCATGCACTTACCGCCGTCCGGCATCGCCTTCTTAGCGATTTCGGCGGCCTGCTTGCCAGCGTCGACGTTCGAGGAACCGATATAGGCAACGCGGTTGGTCTTCGGCGCGTCGCTGTCAGTGGTGAACAGAGCCGTCTGCGAGCCGATCTTATTGAGGCCGTCCGTCTGGGTCTTGGGATCGACAGCGGAGACCATAATTCCCTTGACGCCGGCGCTGACGAGATCTTCCATCAGACGCTGCTGAATGGCGACAGCCGCCTGCTCTGGATATTTCAGTTCCATCTGGTAGTCCGGCATTTCGCCCTGCGCCTTCTTCACGCCCGCCTCTGCGGCCTTCCAGAAGTCGGACGCTCCGTTGACGACGAATGCAAGTGTCGGCTTGTCGGCGGCATGCGATACGGCAGCCGGCGCCGCGCTCAGCATCAAACCGGCGAAGAACAGGGCTGCATTGCGTTTCAGCTGTTTCATAATACACCTCCCGAGGGGCCGCAGTCGCATGGGCCCGTTTTCGACTTACGGCCGGCCGGATGCGCCCCCTCCCAGGGCCGTCGCACAGCGACGAGTGGCATTGGTTCCGATCGCTCCGTGACGGTATAGAAGAATTTTAATTAGTAAATAGTATTATCAATGCAGATCAAAACATTTCATCATATCCGGATCAGGATGCAATTTTGTACTGGAAACATCCCAGCAAATGACGGCATTGCAGCAAAGTGATGCAATTGCCAACGCTTTCAGATAGATGCTAATACTCATTACCAAATCAGCAAATCCAAGCAGAGACAAGCTTTCCGCGAATGCGACAAGCCAAGAGCCCAAAGAGCAATAAGCCGGCCCGCGTGACGATGATGGATATCGCCGCCGCGGCCGGCTGCTCGCAGGCGGCCGTCTCCTTCGTTCTCAACGACACACCCGGCACCCGTATCTCGCAGCAGACCCGCGACCGCGTATGGGAGGCAGCGCGGGCGCTCGGCTATACCGGGACGACTTATACGGCGAAGGCCTCTTATTCGGGGCTGGACAATGTGATCGGTTTCGCCGTGGATCAGCTTGCCACCAGCCCGGAAGCGATCGTTGCGATCGAAGGCGCGCGGCAAGCCTCCTGGAATGCCGGCAATGTCTTGCTGGTCGCCCAGACGCTCAGTGATCCGGTCATGGAGCCGAAAGCCATCAAGGCGTTGACGAGCGGCGGCATATCGGCGCTCATCTATATGACGATCTATACCCGCCAGGTCGAGCTTCCCTCCTATATCGGCAAGCTCAACATCCCGACGGTCCTCTTGAATTGTTATACGGCGGACCATGCTTTTCCGGCCGTCGTGCCGAGCGAGATCGCGGGAGGCCAGAGTTCCACCCGGCATCTGATCACGCACGGACACCATCGCATCGCGACGATCACCGGCGAAATCTGGATGCAGGCTGCACAGGACCGGCTGACGGGATATCGCCGGGCGCTGGCGACCGCCGATATTCCCTTCGATCCGGAATTGGTCATCGAAGGCGACTGGTCGGCCGGCGCCGGCTATGCCGCCACGATGAAACTGCTTGCGCTGAAAGAGCCTCCGACCGCGATCTTCTGCCAGAACGACCGCACTGCCATCGGCTGCTACGAAGCGCTCAAGGATGCGGGGCTTCGCATTCCGCAGGACATGTCGGTGATAGGGTATGACGATGAAGAAATTTCACGCCACCTCGTCCCCCCCTTAACGACATCGGTCCTCCCCCATCTTGCCATGGGCCAATGGGCGATCGAACATCTCAACCCGGAAACCATACCCGGCAAGCGCTATCCAATTGCCAAGCTCGAATGCTCGCTCGTCAAACGCCATTCGGTCGCCACACCGCGGACCGAGGCGCGCCAGATCCTCGATGGTTTAAAGACCTCGCCATAGGCGCCGGCAGCAGGAGCCGGGAAGACTCACGTGTCGGGCACCCCTTCGACGGCGAACGCGATGCTGACCGCACGGTTCACAGCCGCGGCAAGAACCGACATGTGGGTCTGGCCGACATAAAGTTCGAATTCGGCACGCAATCCGTCGGCCGTGCTGCTCAATCGCTCCGCCATCTCCTGCGCCAGGAGGATCGTCCGCTCCGTCTTCCTCTTCTCCAGCCGTATGGCTGCATCGTCGTTGCGATACTGAAAGGGGGCCAGTTCGTCGCCTTCGTGTTCCCCGGCGGACAAATGCAGGAAGGCGGCATTTCCCGGGATGGGTTGACGCTGCGCCTCATTGTTGAGGATTTCACTGTTCTCCCAATAGATGGTCGGGCTCGCCGCGATCCAATTGGCAAACAGACCCGGACGCTCGAACAGGGCATAGAGGGTAAAGAGGCCGCCGAAGGAATGCCCGAAAAGCGATCGGCGCTGCGGATCCAGGGTCACCATCTCCGCAATCCGCGGTATCAACTCGTTCTCGATGAAATCCACCAGTTTGCCGGTCCCTCCGATGACCACCGGGGGGCCGCCCTCAACGAAGGGCGGATAGGATTTGACCGGTGGAGGACCGAGGTCCCAAGACCGGCGGAGCGCATCATAGGGCTGGTCGATGGGATAGCCGATCGCCGCGATCACCCCCCAACCGACATTCGTTCCCGTGGGATAAGGCGCCTGCGTGACCAGGCTGGCAGCCGCGAAGGGGAAAGTAGCGTTGCCGTCGGTCATCACCAGAAGCGGCCATCCTGCCGGCGGCGGCGTCTGCGCCGGAATGGACAGGAATATGCGATAGGGCTCGCCGCCTGCAGCCGGAGCCAGATCGAAAAAGCAGGTTCCGGGCATTGAATAGGCGCCGACGAGATCAGTCATGAGAACGGTTTCTGATGTTTGCATAAGAGGATCTGTCCCTCTCAATCGATAATGACGTGCGGCACGAAACGCGACAGGTTGGCGGTAATGCGCGAGCGGTCTTCGCGCACGGCAAGGCCGCAGGCGCGATCACCGACGACCCAGCTGCCGAGCACGGCGAAGCCGCCTTCGCTTTCGAAAAGCGGGGCATAGGCCTGGACGACGAAGCCTTCGTCGCCGTAATCGCCGGGAGCGGAAACAAATTCCCGGCCATCGCGGAATATCGTGACGTTCTCGCCCTCCCGTGACAACAGCGGTTTGCGCACATAATCCGTCAAGGCCGAAGCCGCCGGGTCGTCGGCGAAATAGCTCGCCAGCAGGTTGGGGTGATTGGGGTGGCGCTGCCAGAGCAGCGGCAGAAGCCCCTTGTTGGAAAGCACGGCCTTCCAGGCGGGCTCGATGAAGACATCGCCGGAGCGCGCGAGTTCGCGGGCGAACGGCTCGCGCAGCATGAATTCCCAGGGGTAGAGCTTGAAGCAGCGGTCGATCACCCGATCCTGCAGGTCAGTATAGCGGCCCTCCGCATCGATGCCGATCTCGCCTATGTCGAGAAGCTCGACGCGATGACCGGCCTGCACTGCGCAGTCCATCAGATAGACGGTCGTGCCTCGATCCTCCTCATTGTCGGTCATCACGGCGAAGTGGAAGATCGGCCCTTTGGGAAATTGTTCGAACGCCTCGACAAGGCTTTCCTGCAGGGAATTATACTGATCCGCATCCTTGGGCAGGGTACCCAAAGCCATCTGGTCGGTCAGCCAATTGTATTGGAAATAGGCTGTCTCGAACACCGAGGTCGGGGTATCGGCATTATATTCGAGCAACTTGACCGGACCGGTGCCGTCATAGGCAAGATCGAACCGGCCGTAGAGGTGCCGGTCGCGGCGCTGCCAGGAGCGCTGCACCACATCGCGCAGATCCTCCGGAATGGCCAGCCGGTCGAGCGCCTTTTCGCTCCCGACGATATCACCGACCATATCCATGCACATGTCGTGCAATTCCTGGCTCGGCTCTTCGATCTGCGTCTCGATCTCATCGAGCGTAAACGTATAGGCGGCATCGTCGAGCCAGTAGGGCTCGCCATACATGACGTGAAAACCGAAGCCGACGGCCCGCGCCTTGTCACGCCAGTCGGGACGGGCCGGAAGGGTGATACGCTTCATGTCAACCGCCGAAACTGAACGACGAACGGCCCCCGAAGCCCTGGCGGGCGACGGTGCGGGTGTTGACGTTGACAGGCTTGACGCTCTGGCGCGAGGGCGCGGTCACACTGTCGCTGCCCGCCCCGCCTGAGCGAACCGTCGTTGTCAACGTCTGCCCTGCGCGATTGCGATAAATCGGCGTCGAACCGTAGTAGTAGCCGTTCGCCTCCTGGCGCCGGCGATAATCGGAATAGTCGGTGATGTTGTTCAGTGCCGAAGACAGCATGTAGCCTGCCAGGAACGGCGTGAAGAAGCTGCCGCTGCCGCCGCTATTGTTGGGAACTGAATTGGCCGGCTGTTCCGTGCATTGGCCCACGCCGTATTCGGCCTCGCAGGCCGCCATGCCGTTGAAACGTGGCGCGGTGGCGAGATGAGCCCGCATGGCATCCTGATAGCCGGCCTGGCAGACCTGCCGGTCCATGCCTGAGGTCACGCATTGGTCGACGGAGGTGAACATGACCTCCGAAGGCGTCTGGTCGCCGCAACCGGATAGCGCCAGAGTCGAGGCAGCGATAGTGCCAAGGGCGAGGAAAGGTCGTCTGTGCCCGCTCTTACGTCTGCGCATCGTTCCCCTCCCCTCAATAGGTCATGCAGGCGGCATTGAGAATACCGATGACCAGTGCGATGCCGCCGCCCCATATGCCCGCGGCGATATTATCGGCCGTGATCTTCTCATGCAGGTCCGGCATGGTGAAATTCGCAATATAGAAAGCAAGGATCTGCGCCAGAATGCCGATCGCCGCCCAGATGATGTAGTCGATGATGCTGACCGAATTGGCCGCGGCCGACGCCAGCGGCAGGCTGAAACCGACAAGCGCGCCCAGGAATGCCGTGACGGCGGCGAGGTTGCCGGCACGAATGAGCTCGACTTCCTTTTGCGGCGTCAGGAATGTGTAGATCACCGCGAAAACAGCGTAGGCGCCGAGACCGATGGCGAAATAACCAAGGAAGGCAGGCAGACCCGCCACGTAATCGAGCATTGAAAAACTCCTCCGTCAAAAATTGATAGGGTGTCAGACGCGGCGGACATCGGCGGGAGCCAGTCCGTAACCGATCAGAAATTCCACCGAGCTTCCCGCCTGGCTTTGTCCGAGGTCGAGGTCGCGCTCGACGTTGATCAGCAGCATTTCGCGCGTCGAGCCAAGCGGGCGATAATACAGCATGCAGGTCTGGTGAATGGAGCGCTGCACGTCGCCGTCGTCGACCTTTTCGACAAATTCCACCAGTTGCGCGCGTTCCGGCCCTTCGCTCCAGAAGCGGCTATAGAGGATACCGTCGGCATCGTAGGATGGCTGGCCGATCAGGCCGCCCGGCCCGGTCCAGCGATTCCATTCGCTCTGCCCGGCAGGCACGACGCTGTCCCAGGATTGATAAAAGCTGATGTCGTCGACGGCGTCGCCCGGCTGGCCCGACGCCGACATCACCTGGATCATCCGGTGGTCTTCATCGTAGTAACGTGACAGAACCGTTGCGGCATCGAGCGAAATCTCGCCATAGCCGGCAATGATGAAGGGGCCGCTCCGCGGCAGTGGCATGGCCGGCTCGCCCCCTAAAGCCTCGGCCTCGAGGGAGAGGAAATCGATCTCCAGAGCCCCGCCGATGGCAGCGCCCAAGGGGCCGAGTTCTCTGGGCAAGGGCTTTTCGTTCTTGTCTCTGCCGAACCAGCCGATCATGATGCGTCTCCCATTCGAGCCCAAGCGATGGCAGCGGGATCTAGCCGCATTCCACTGATGTAGTAAAGGGTCTCGCCGCCCCGCATCAACACCTCGTCCCGGCAATTGAGATCGGTGATGCCCTGGCTCATCAAACCCACCAGTGTCACGTGATGCTCACGCTTGAGGCTTAAAAACACGTCTCCATAGAGCAGCGGCCGTTGCAAAGGCGGCACCGGCAGCGAAAAGGCCGTGTCGGTGGAGGCGGCCGACAGCAGCCGTGCGGTGATCTCCGAAGAGCCCGGATCGCGGGCTGCACGCGACAGCAGCTCCTCGGCGAGCGAACCCACCGCCTCGACGCGCGGCCGGAGCTGTTTGACCATCTGGGCGGTGCGGTCATCGGCGAAATAAGCGACGATATGGGCATTGGGCGCATGGTCTTCCGCAATCAGCACGGCGGCCAACGTCTCGTCGTCATTTGCTCCGCGCGCGATGATCGCGCGGGCCTGCGCTACCCCGGCCCGCATCAGAGCGTCTGCATCGGCGAGCCGCTCGGTTCTGATATAGTCGGCGTAGTCGCTGGCGGGATTTTCGGAAAGCTCCTTGGCAACCAGAACGCTCATCGGTTCGTTGGCCTGCCGTTCGGCATGCAGCAGCCTCAGCGTCTGATGTGTCTGCCCCTCCTGCCAACCGAGGACGATGATATGGCCGGTGCGTTCGCTGTAGTCACCCAATCCGCGCATACGGTTCCTCCAGATCGTGCCGATCGTTGTCAACAATTTGCCAAGAACGGCGGTGAAGATGGCAATACCGCCGGGAAGAACGAACAGGACGGCAATGATCCGGCCAAAACCCGATTTGGGGGAAAGATCTCCATAGCCGACAGTCGTTGCGGTCACCATATAGTAGTAAATAAAATCGATCGGATTGCCGACGAGATCGCCTTCGCCGACCAGCACAAAGAGCAGGTAGGAGGCGGCCAGGTGGATCACGAGAAGAATAAAAAGGGCGGACCAGGCCAATTCGCTGAGCGAGAGATATACACGCCGCAGTAATGAAGCGATAAATGGCACCCGATTCGCCCCCGTTCCCGATGCGTAACCTAGCGAAATTTATTTAGCGCGCCACCCCTTTAAGTGGCATATCGAATACCCAGATATTTTTCGAAATTCTAACCGATGGAGGACTTTTTGGAGACCTGGAACCTGACCACCTTAACGCGCCTGTTCGCCGCCGATCCGGAGGCACTCGGCGATGTCGACGTCGCCGTGCCCGAACAGGGCGACGTGATATGCGTCACTCTCAAGGAAAAAGGCGATCTCGACGTCTTCGTCGCGGTGAGCGGTGAGCGCGACATCCTTGTCAGCGCCGTTCTGTTGCCGTGCAAGGACGTACCCAATCGCCAGGCCTTCGAACGCATGGTGCTCAAGACGCACAAATTCGTGCCGCTTTCCAGCTTCGGCATCACCACCATCGACGGTGAGGAATGGTATGAATTGTTCGGTTCGCTGTCGGCACATTCGCCCGCCGACACGGTGGTCGAAGAGGTGGCGATTCTCGCGGCCAATGCCGTCGATGCGGCACACATGATTGAAGAATGGAAAAGCGGGGAGATTGCAGCGTGAGCACCTGGGGAAAGATTTTCACCGCCATTCGCGGCGGCATCAATGAGGCAGCGGAAGCCGCCGCTGACAACCAGTCGATGCGCATTCTCGACCAGGAAATCCGCGACGCCGAACAGTCGCTGCGCCGGGCGCGATCCGATCTGGCCGGCATCATGGCTTCCAACAAGAGCGTCATGCGCCGGCTTGAAGAAAACCGCGCCAAGGAGACCAAGGATACCGACAGCGCTCGCGCTGCGATCTCGGCGGGCCGTACGGATCTCGCCCAGGGTCTGGCGCAGCGCATCGCCACCAGCCGTGCGGAAGTGCAGCGCGACCAGGAAGAGCTTGATCGGCTGCTGCCCCGCCAGCAACAGATGCTGCGCACGATCCAGGACACCGAAGCCCGCATTGCGCAGATGAAGCGCGAGGTGGAGAACGTCAAAGCCAACGAGTCACTGCTGCGCGCTCAGTCGGCGATCGCCCACAACCAGTCGGGCATCAACACCCGTCTCGGGAGCGCCGTCGAAAGTCTCGAACGCATCAAGAAACGCCAGGAAGTCACTGCCGGCCGCATCGAAGCCGGTGCCGAGCTCGCCGCACTGGAAAATGGCGGCGATCTCGATCGTCAGCTGCGCGAAGCCGGCATTGGCGGCTCCAGCCATTCGGCCGACGACATTCTGGCTCAATTGATGCTGCCGAGACAGCAGGCCGAGCCCGTCCTGCTGCCCGGCCCCACCGGCAAGAAAGACTGACAATCCCTGCGAACGGCAGCCTTGCCTGCCGTTCCCAGCACGTCTGCGGATTCGAGCGCGGGCTTGTTGGTTCTGGCAGCGGGAGAGTTTATCGTCGTTATCGCGGCTGGATGCCCATGCCCATGTCAGACGGCTTGCGGTACCTTTTGACGAGTTCCTACCTGCAAGAGACTCTGATCCATCCCTCAATGTCAAATATTGACATTGAGGGATGGATACAGAACAATTATTCAGAAATTTGAGGAGGGCACGGCATGGCCAGCAGCCTGCATGTGAGCTTGCCCGATGAAATGCGCGCCTTCGTCGATATGCGCGCCAACGGGAAGAACCAGTACACAACGCCGAGTGAATATGTGCGTGCCCTTATTCGCGAAGATATGGCACGGGAAGAAGACCGCCGCTATGCCATTCGCTCGCTGCTGCGGGCGGAAGACGAATTCCGGCGCGGAGAGCTGCTGCCCCTTTCGGCACTGGATGCCGTCGACGCGGAACTGGATGAAGAATCGCGCTAGTGGCTCCGCGCATTCTCATCCTGCCGACCGCACTTGATAACTATCGGCTGGCGATCCGTGAAACGGCACGCAAATGGTCCCCCGAACAGGCAAAGGTGTACGGCCGCCTGCTGCGGACGGGATTTGAAGACATTCCCGAAGCCTATGCCCGCATGAGGACAAAGAGCGACGAGCGCGTCGGGAATTCGCTCTTCCGATTGCACAAAATCGAGCACCATTACGCAGTCTACATTGTCGCTGACGATGCAACCTTCGTCATTGCCGCAGTCTTGCACGAGCGGATGGATATTCCCGCACAGTTGCGGACAACCGAACGAGTGACCGACAGAGAGTATGAAGCGTTGATGGGATATCCTCGGTCGAAGTCCTGAGCACGGTCGACATGAGCAGCCCACCGGACACAATAGTCTGGCATTCGCGGCCTCTTCCTCGTCTTCTTCCGCACGGGAAAGCCGCGCGCCATCCCCGACGACGACGCCGGCGGGCATAAGCGAGAGTATGTCGTCGTTTCTAATTGACGCCGAGAAACTGCTTCAGCTCTGCGGTCTGCGGATTGGCGAAGACCTCCTCCGGCCGGCCCACCTCGTGGACCCTGCCCTGATGCATGAAGACGACCCGGCTGCAGACGTCGCGGGCGAACTTCATCTCGTGGGTGACCATCAGCAGCGTCATCCCTTCCGCGGCAAGCTCGCGCACGACGGCCAAAACCTCGGCGACCAGTTCCGGGTCGAGCGCCGAGGTGATTTCGTCGCAAAGAAGGGCTGCCGGCTGCATGGCGAGCGCGCGGGCGATGGCGACGCGCTGCTGCTGGCCGCCCGAGAGTTCGTCGGGATAGGCGTCGAACCTGTGACCCAGCCCCACCCGCTCCAGCATCTTGCGGGCGATGGCCTCGGCTTCGGCCTTCGGGGTCTTCTTGACCACCGTCTGCGACAGCATGACGTTGCCGCCCGCCGTCAGGTGCGGGAAGAGGTTGAACTGCTGAAAGATCATGCCGATCTTGAGGCGCAGGGCCTTCAGATGCACTTCGTCATCGAGGAGCTGCGCGCCGGCCACGGAAATGGAGCCGTCGGTGATGGTCTCCAGGCCGTTGATGCAGCGAAGCAGGGTCGATTTGCCCGAACCGCTTTTGCCGATGATGGCGATGACCTCGCCGGCCTGCACATCGAGATTGATGCCTTTCAGCACCTCGGTGGCGCCGAAGCTCTTGCGAACTTCAGTGATTTCGATGAGCGACATTGAGCTTCCTTTCCAGGATCTGGCTGCTTTTCGACAAAGGCCAGCAGAGGGCGAAGTAAATAAGGGCGACGAGGCCGTAGACCGTGAAGGGCTGGAAGGTGGCGTTGGTGACGACGGTGCCGGCTTTCGACAGTTCGACGAAGCCGATGATCGAGGTCAGCGCCGTTCCCTTGACGATCTGGACCGAGAAGCCGACCGTCGGCGGTATGGCGACCCTCAGCGCCTGCGGCAGGATGACGTAGCGCATCTGCTGCAGCCTAACCATGCCGAGGCTGGCGGAGGCTTCCCACTGGCCTTTGGCGACCGATTCGACGCAGCCTCGCCAGATCTCGGCGAGAAAGGCAGCGCTCCACAGGGTGAGCGCCAATCCCGCGGCAAGCCATGCCGGCACGTCGATGCCGAAGAGGCCGAGACCGAAAAAGGCGATGAAGAGCTGCATCAGCAGCGGCGTGCCCTGGAACAGCTCGATATGATATTTTGCAAGCAGCCTGAGTGGCGTGCGCTTGCTGATGCGCAGAAACAGCAGCCCCAGCCCGACCGCGCCGCCACCGACGAAGGAGACGAGCGAAAGCAGGATCGTCCAGCGGGTGGCGAGCAGCAGGTTGCGCAGGATGTCCCAGAGGGTGAACTCGATCATCGTGCTTTTCTCCTCGGGAAAATCAAGCCGCCGACCACGCCCAGCACCTGCCGAAGCAGGATCGCCATCACCAGATAGATGGCTGTCGAGACGATGTAGGCCTCGAAGGCGCGGAAGGTTCGCGATTGTATGAAGTTCGCGGCAAAGGTCAGATCCTCGGCGGCGATCTGCGACACGACCGACGAGCCGAGCATGACGATGACGACTTGCGACGACAGCGCCGGCCAAATGCGCTGCAGTGACGGCACGAGCACGACATGGCGGAAGGTTTCGAAGCGCGTCATGGCAAGGCTATCGCCTGCCTCGAACTGACCCTTCGGGGTTGCCTGGATGCCGGCGCGAATAATTTCGCAGCTGTAGGCGCCGAGATTGATGACCATTGCGAGGTTGGCGGCGGTCAATTCGGGAAGCTGGAGGCCGAGCGACGGCAGGCCGAAGAAGATGAAAAACAGCTGGATCAGGAATGGCGTGTTGCGGATCAATTCGACATAGGCGGCAACGACAGGTTTCAGCCAGGCCGGGCCGAGTGCGCGCACCCACGCACAGACGATGCCGAGCGAAATGCCGAGCACTCCGCCGATCGCGATCAGCTCCAGAGTGACCAGTATGCCCTTGATGATCTCAGGGTAATATTGAAGCAGCCAGCCGAATTCGAAATGATAGCTCAAGGAATTGTCCCCTCTTGCGGTGACGAGCGGATGTCATCCCGCCTGCGGGCGCGGGATGACATCCGGAAGACCGGGTCGTTCAGAGATCCGACGGGAGATCGGTGCCGAGCCACTTCTGCGATATGGCGGTCAGCGCGCCATCGGTTTTGGCGGCAGCGATGATGCCGTTCACCTTCTCCAGAAGAGCCGCCTGCTCCTTGTTGAGGCCGATATAGCAGGGCGAGTTCTTGATCAGGAATTTGAGCTCCGGGCGCTTGGGGGGATTTTTGGCGAGGATCGCCGCCGCCACGACGTTGCCGGTAGCGATAGTGTCGACCTGGCCGGAGAGGAAGGCCGAGATCGTGCCGTTATTGTCCTCGTAACGCTTGATCGTCGCGTCGCCCGGCGCGATCTTCGTCAGCTCCAGATCCTCGACCGAGCCGCGCGTGACGCCGATGCTCTTGCCGGCGAGATCTTCCGCCTTGGCGATCGAAACATCGGCCGGCGCGAACACGCCGTTGAAGAAGGGAGCGTAGGCTGCGGAGAAATCGATCACCTTTTCGCGCTCCGCATTCTTGCCGAGGCTCGATATGACCAGATCGACCTTGTTGGTCTGCAGATAGGGCACGCGGTTGGCGCTGGTGACCGGCACGAGTTCGGTCTTGACGCCCAGCTTTTCGGCAATGAGATTGGCGACGTCGATATCGTAGCCCATCGGCGCCATATCGGTGCCGACGCTGCCAAACGGCGGGAAATCCTGCGGGACCGCGACACGCAGCGTACCGCGCGCCGTGATGTCAGCGAGCGCATCGGCATGAGAAGCGGAGCCGAAGCCGAGGCCTGCCGCCAGGGTCGCGATTGCGAAGAAAACTCGTCTTGTCAGCATGCGTTCATTACTCCTTTGAAGTTGCGTTTTGGGGGCTGAGAGGTGGGGACACGGTCCTGGGTCGGGAGCGACAGGGAATTGCGCAGATCTGAAAGCGGATCCGGGCGGGCGGTGAGGTCGAGGCCCATTTCCACGTCGTCGAGATGCTCGACGGAGAGTTCCGCAGCTCTGACGAAATCGCCCGCCTGCATGGCCTCGAAGATGCGGCAGTGCCCCTCGTGGGATTGTGTGGCGTGAAATTCGGATTGATAGAGCATCGAAATGAGGATCGTCCGCGCGGTCAGATCGCGCAGGATATCGACGATGATGGCGTTGCCGCTCAATTCGGCGATGCGGATATGGAAATCGCCCATCAGATAGGTCAGGCGCTGGCGGTCGCCCGCCGCCATGGCATTTCGCTCCTCGGTGAGATGGGCGTCGAGCGCCTTGCTGCCCTCGTCCGTCAGCGTCCGCATGCTGCGCAGCAGCCCGGCTTCGACGATCCGCCGCGCCTCATAGACCGCGATCGCATCTTCGGCGGACGGCTCGACGACAAACCAGCCACGCCGAGGGCTTACATGCACGATGCCGCGTGTCTCCAGCCGCATCATCGCTTCCCGGACGCGGGTTCTGGACACGCCGAAGAGCGCTGCCAGCTGGTTTTCGCCAAGACGCATACCAGGCCGGATCTTGGCAGAAAGGATGCCGGAGACGATCGTCGCCTCGATGGATTTCTGCGTGGTCTCGGATGTGTGGCTATCTTGCATACAAGACAGAAAGCAAAGCGCATGCCAAAATCCTGTGTTCAGGATTTTCAAGATGCCGCGAATGCTGTGCGGGAAATTTGCCTGCCGGGAATGCAGATTGAATGTAATTTGTGCGGGCGTCGGCGCCCGAAGACGCCGGTTGGTGCGACCGCGATCTTTCAGATCGGCGGTCGAACAGCCGCGCCGATCGTCTTCGCGCTTTTAGTTGAAACTTGAGGTTTTGAGGAATTCCGCGAGCCGTTCGGTCTTCGGCCGCACGAACATCTCCTTCGGATCGCCCTCTTCGCAGATGACGCCCTGGTTCATGAAGATGACGCGCGACGAAACCTCGTAGGCAAAGCGCATTTCATGGGTGACGAGCAGCATGGTCATGCCGTCGGCGGCAAGCCCCTTGATGACCTGCAGCACTTCGCCCACCAGTTCCGGGTCAAGCGCCGAGGTCACTTCGTCGAACAACATCAGTCTCGGCGACATGGCAATGGCGCGGGCGATGGCGACGCGCTGCTGCTGGCCGCCGGAAAGCTGACCGGGATAATGGTTCGCGCGGGCGGAAAGGCCGACGCGATCGAGCCATTTTTCCGCGACGGCGCGGGCATCCGGCTTCGTCATTTTCTTCACCTTGACGAGGCCGAGCATGACGTTTTCGGCGGCACTCATATGCGGGAAGAGATTGAACTGCTGAAAGGCCATGCCGGTCAGCGCGCGCTGGCGGGCAATCTCCTTCTCGCCCTTGCGGCGGCGTGTTGCACCGTCGACGCGGTAGCCGATCTCTTCGCCGTCGAGGCTGATCGTGCCCCCCTGGAATTCTTCCAGCATGTTGACGCAGCGCAGCAAGGTGGTCTTTCCGGAGCCGGACGAGCCGATGATGGAAATGACCTCGCCTTCTTCAACGGCGCAATCGACGCCTTTGAGGACTTCGTGGATGCCGTAAGTCTTGCGCAGACCCTTGATGTCGAGAATGGTCTTGGCCATCGGGGGCTCCTTAGGACGGCAGGGCGGTCTTGCGCTCGACATATTTGCCGAAGTGCTCGATACCGTAATTGACGAGGAAATAGAGACCGCCGGCCAGGAAATAGAACTGGAGGCTCATGAAATTGCGGGAGATGATCTCCTGCGTGCGCAGCAAAAGCTCGGCGACGCCGATGACGGAGAGCAGCGTCGAGGCCTTCACCATTTCGGCCGCCGTATTCACCCAGGCCGGCAGGCACTGGCGCATCGCCTGCGGCCACAGCACCGAGGTGAAGGTCTGGGTAAAGGTCAGGCCGATCGCCTTGGCGGCTTCGGTCTGCCCCTTCGGGATCGCCTGAAGCGCTCCGCGGACGATCTCGCCGACATGCGAGGAGCAGAAGATCGCCAGGGCGAGCACGCCGGCGGAGAACGGCCCGAGATCGAGCCCGACGGCGGCGGAAACATAATAGCTTGCCAGCACCAGCACGAGCACCGGCGTGCCGCGGATGATATCCGTATAGGCGCGCACGATCAGACGCAAAACAACGCCGCCATAGACGAGCGCCAGGCCGACGAAAACGCCGAGCACGGACCCGGCCAGAATGGCCAACAGCGAGATCGACACGGTGACGCCGATGCCGTTGATGATGACGTAGCGGGCGATCCAGAGCTGTTCGAGAAAGGTGTGGGACATTGATCTATCTCGGCAGGGCCAGACGGCGCTCGACGAAGCGCATCACGGCGGCGATGAGGAAACAGGTCACGACATAGAGGGCCGAGGTGACCATCCAGGTTTCGATGACGCGGAAACTTTCGACATTGATCTTGCGGGCAGCAAAGGTCAGTTCCGGCACGGCGATGGCGGCGGCAAGCGAGGTGTCCTTGAACAGCGAGATGATCGTCGAAGACAGCGACGGCAGCACGTTGCGCAGCATCAGCGGCGCGATGATCGAGCTGCGGATCTGCATTCCCGTCAGACCGATGGCGAGGCCGGCTTCGGTCAGCCCTCGCGGGATCGACAACAGGCCGGCGCGGAACACCTCGGCCAGATAGGCGCCGGAATAGAGGGAGAGAACCAGCACGAAGCTTTTTATCTTGTCGAGGCGCACCCCCATCTGCGGCAGCGCGAAAAAGGCGAAAAGCACCAGGACGAGGATCGGCAGGTTGCGAATGACCGTGACATAGACCCGCGCCGGCACCACCGCAAAGCGGTTTTTGGAGGTCAGCGCGAAGGCCACGACGAGACCGATCGCGGCCCCGATCAAGATCGAGATCACGGCCAGGCCGAGACTGAGCGCAAGCCCGCTCAAAAGAAAATCGAAGTTGCGCCAGACGGCAGCAAAATTCAGCGTGTAACCCATGCGGGCCGCCCTTTCAGAATACGGCGCGTCAGCGGAGCGGGAGAACAATCCCGCTCCGCATGACCCTTACTTGAACTCAACAGGAAAGCCGATCTGCGGCGGCGTCAGATCCTTGCCGAACCAGGTCTTGAAGGACTTGGCGTAAAAGTCGAATTCGACGCCGGTCATGGCTTCATGCAGGGCGGTGTTGACGAAGTTCAGCCAGTCCTGGTCGCCGCGCTTGACGGCGCAGGCATAGGTCTGCGGATTCCAGCCGTAGCCGGCATCTTTGTAGCGCCCCGGGTTCTGCGTCATGTACCAGGCAAGCGACGACTGGTCCGTGGCGACGGCATCGGCACGTCCCGACTCCAGCGCCTGATAGATCAGGTCGACGGAATCATACTGATCGACGGTCGCCTCCGGCAAGGCCGCATGCACCATCGTCTCGGCATAGACGTTCTGCAGAACCGAGATGGTGACGGAGGAACCGGCGGCCTTGAGCGCCGCGAAGTCGGCATATTTTCCGTCCGCCTTGAGCATCAGGCCGACACCCTCGCGATAATAAGGAATGGTGAAGGCGACCTGTTGGGCGCGTTCGCCTGTCACGGTCATGAACTGGCAGGTGATGTCGACCTTGTCGGTGGTGATGTTCGGGATGCGGGCGTCGGAGGACTGGTTCACATATTCGATCTTCTCAGGATCGCCGAAGAGTGCCTTGGCGATGATATGGCCCATGTCGACGTCGAAACCCTGAAGCTTGTCGTCGGCGCTCTTGAAGTGCCAGGGCGCATTGGTGCTGCCCGTGCCGAGCACGAGGTGGCCACGGGCCAGCACTTCATCGAGCTTGCTGCCCTCGGCCAGCACAGGCGTGGACAACAAGGCGGCGGCGACCAGCGACATCACGCCGGTGCGAAAGGAAATGGTCATGGCGTTCCCCTTATGGATACTTTCCGATTATTCCAGTATAATGGACGCATGTCTGTTTTACTGGAATAACGTATCAAGTGCCATCAGGGATGAATTGTCAATGGGCCATGCCGAAAAAACGCGCAGAAACGCGCGTGGCGATAATTTTGGCAGTGCAGCATTTTTCCACCCGCCTACAGGCTGGTCGCCTAGCTGCGCTCCATCGTTTCGGTGAATGGATAGGGAAGCCGCGTCGTAGCCGTCGGCGATCTCCTCGTTGTTGGAAACGAGGAAGAAACCGACATCCCGCGAAACGGTTCTCAGCCCCTCAGCGCCACGCCCTTTTCAGACGTGCAAAGGACGCTGTAGCTTTGATTTGAGCTGGATCAGAATTCTTCCCAATCGGACTTCAGTGCGCCAGCCGCTGATCCGTGAGCCGAGGCCGTGCGGACGACTTTCAAAACCGCCGGCGTTGACGAAGACCGTGATTTCGGCGCGTCCTCGAAACGAAACTGCTCGAGAAGCTTGAAGAGTGCGGCAGCCTCCCTGGCAAGGCCATGGCTTGCGGCAGTCTGCTCCTCGACCATGGCGGCATTTTGCTGCGTTCCCTGATCGACAGTGTTGATGGCATGGCTGATACCGCCGAGCGCCGTCGATTGTTCGCGCGCCGCCTCGACGATCGCCGTGACATTGGTATTGATGTCGTGAACCTGGCTCGTGATTTCCCGCAGCGCCGATCCGGCATTCGTGACGAGAGCGACACCGTTGGCGACATGCGAACCGGACGCGGTAATCAGGCTCTTGATCTCTTTCGCGGCTTTCGCCGACCGCTGGGCCAGCTCACGGACCTCCTGAGCAACGACCGCAAACCCCTTGCCGGCCTCCCCTGCCCGCGCCGCCTCTACGCCGGCATTGAGCGCCAAAAGATTCGTCTGGAAGGCGATTTCATCGATGACGCCGATAATGTTTGAAATTTCGTGTGACGAGTTTTCGATCTGATCCATCGCTCCGATCGCATCCCGCACCACCTGGCCGGAATGCTCCGCATGGTGTTTGGTACGCGCTACCAGCTGACCGGCTTCCTCGGCGCGGCGGCTCGAATCCTTGACCGTGGTGGTAATTTCCTCAAGCGCGGCCGCCGTCTCTTCGACCGATGCCGCTTGCTGCTCGGTGCGTTTTGCCAGGTCATCGGCTGCTGTGCGGATTTCGTTGGAACCAGCCGAAATCGCCTTGGCATTTTCGGCGACCGTTGCCATTGCGTCCTTCAGTTTTTCCGAGGCGCTGTTGAAGTCGGTGCGCAGCCGCTCCAGTGAGGGAATGAAGGGCATCCGGATCGCCTGCGACAGGTCGCCGTCGGCGAAGTTCGTCAGGCAACGGGCAAGTTGTTCGACATTCTCGACGCGCGCCGTGACATCGGTGGCAAACTTGACGACTTTGAACACTTGGCCGTTGAGGTCGAAGATCGGATTGTAGGAGGCCTGGATGTAGACCTTCCGTCCGCCCTTTCCGACACGCATGAATTCGTCGGCGATCAACTGGCCGCTCGCAAGCTTGCGCCAGAATTCCTTGTAAGCCTCGGATCTCGAATAGTCGGCTTCGCAGAACATCGAATGATGTTTGCCCTGGATCTCAGAAAGCGAATAGCCGAGGGCGGCGAGGAAATTTTCGTTGGCGTTCAAAACTTCGCCGGTCGGCGTGAATTCGATGATCGCCTGAGCGCGCGACAATGCGTCGATCTTGCCCGCATCCTCGGCGGATTTCAGCTTCTGCGCAGTGATATCGGTTGCGATCTTGATGACCTTGACCGGTCTGCCGCGCCGGAACACCGGATTGTAGGATGCTTCGATCCAGACCTCGCGGCCGCCTTTTCCGAGCCGCTTATATTGCTGCTGATCGAATTTCCCGGCTGACAGCTTCGTCCAGAAGGCCTTGTATTCCGCCGAGGACGCATAGGCGGGCTCAACGAACATGCGGTGATGTTGTCCCGCGATCTCCCGCAACTCATAGCCGAGCGCCCTGCAGAAATTTTCGTTCGCGGTGAGGATCGTGCCGGACAGGTCGAATTCGATCATGGCTTGCGAGTTCGATAGAGCGGCAAGAGCCGCGACAGCATTTGCACCACGATCAAGAATGCTCACTCGTAAATCCCCCCAGATTTCATCGCAGTCAATTCGGACAGGTCGCGAATATTTGCCCATGCTTATTAATGGGGATTTAATGATTAATATAAGGTTTAGCGGTCTGCGTTCGTTCTGAGGCCGCCGTGGTCGCGGCGGCCTGGTCCGAGGTCTGGGCAATGTCGCCATCGGCAAGCGCGCCGTCCTCGTCGAAATTGAAGGCGCCGTGCAGATCGGACAGACCGATCGCGTCGGCGATGTCGGCGCTTTTCAGTGCCGCGGAAATGAAGGTATCGGATTCGTCGTCGGTCAGCCCGTAGGCAGTCCTGAGATAGGAAACCAGCTTGTCGTCGCTCACTGATCGACGGAGGTGATGTTGCCGATTTCCGCGGCGTAATAGATGTCTTAAGCCTCTCCGGTTTCGGAAGACGCAATCGTCGCTGAGGCCACCTGATAACCGCTGGTCACCAGCGAAATCTGGTCTTCCGACATGACGTCGCCGTCGGTCGAGCCGTCCTCGTTGAAGTTGAAGGCCTTCGCCAGGCTGATATAGACGTCGTCGCCGAGCTGGTTGACGAAACTGTCGGCATCGTCGAGATCGCTCGTCAGAACGTCCTTCAGGAAGCTGGTCGAGGTGTAGTCGGTGCTGAGGCCGAAAGCGGTCAGCACATAGTTCGCCGGTCATGGCGATGCGCAGCCGCCTTCATGTGTCCGAATCAATTTATATACCGCTCATCATCCGCTTCAGCGCGTCAGCGAGACTAAAACAGCCACGGCCTCGAATCACCCCAATTTTGGACGCCTGCCTCCGCCCCAGGCAGGCCGATCAACTTCTGATACCCAAAAGAATTAACCATATTTCAGCGTTCGTGCGAAATAATGCGGTACGTAGATCAGGCCTCTCGACGCGGAAAGGCCACAAGTTATTTGGAGAATAGCCTTGGCTTTTACTATTGCTCGTAGCCTGGTGGCGTTTGGTGTCGCCGTTTCAGCAGGCCTTTTCATGTCGATCGGATTGCAGCAATCGGCGCTCGAACGGCTGAAGGTCAACGGCCCGGTTTACGAGCAGGTCGTCTATGGCAAGGACCTGATCGCCGATATTCTGCCGCCGCCGCTGTTTGTGGTCGAATCCTACATGCTTTCCTTCGAGGCGAGCAAATTTCCCGAACTCACCGACACCAATCTTGCCAAGATCGCCAATCTCAAGGCGGCTTACGACGACCGCCGCGCCTATTGGAAAACCACCCGTCTGCCGCAGTCTTTGAAGGACGAGCTTGAAAACGATGTGCTTGCCAAGGGCGATAGATTCTGGGACGTGATGGACCGCGAAATCATCCCGGCGCTGACCGCCAAGGACGAGGACAAGGCGCACGGGGCGATCGAGCAGTTGCGCGTCGCCTTTCATTCGCACCAGGACGCGGTCGAGAAACTCGTCGCCAATTCCGACGCCTTCCTGAAGGGCGAGGAACACAATGCCGCCTCGGAAATCGTCACCTGGACGATCTACGCCGGTGGCGCCGGCCTCGGATCCTTCGCTTTGTTGCTGGTCGGGCTCTATCTGCTGCGCCGCCGGGCGATCGTGCCGCTCGACGGTATGAAGGCCTATATGGGCAACCTCGCAGACGGCGATTTTTCGACCGAGGTTCCCTATGCCAGCCGCTCCGACGAGATCGGCGCCATGTCCAAGGCCGTGGCGGTTTTCCGTCGCAACGCGCTCGAGCGGCAGGACGCGCAGAAGCGCGAGACGGCGCTTCGCGATGCGGAATTTGAGCGCGAACGCAGCCAGATGGCCGACAAAGCCGCCGACGAGCAGGTCCGCGAAACGGTGATCGCTCAGCTGACCCACGGCCTGGACCAGCTATCACACGGCAATCTCGATTGCCGGATCGCCACACCTTTTGCCGCCGCTTACGAGACTTTGCGCGCCAAGTTCAATGACAGTATGGACGCGCTTTGCGCCTCGATGGCCGAAATCGCCCAGACCTCCAAACAAGTGGATAGCTCCTCGGCCGACATTACGGGTGCAACCGAGAGTCTCGCTTCGCGCACGGAACAGCAGGCTGCCATGCTCGAAGAGGCCACAACCGCACTCGACGAGATGAATGCCAAGGCGAAAGACGCCGCCGAACATGCCGGCAAGGCAACCGGGATGATGACTGAGACCCGCACCAGCGCCGAACGTTCGGCGGCCGTCGTGCGCGAAGCGATCGCCGCCATGGAACGGATCGAAGGCTCGTCGTCGCAGATCGGCGACATCGTCAACGTCATTGATGAAATCGCCTTCCAGACCAATCTCCTGGCGCTCAATGCCGGCGTTGAAGCTGCCCGCGCCGGTGAGGCCGGCAAGGGTTTCGCCGTCGTGGCGCAGGAGGTGCGCGAACTCGCCATGCGCTCGGCCAACGCCGCCAAGGAGATCAGGGCGCTGATTTCCACGTCCTCATCTCAGGTTTCCACCGGCGTGGAGCTTGTCAACCGCACCGGCAAGGCGCTTCAGGAAATCGAAGGACAGGTCGAGCAGGTTGCCGGGCTCATCGCCCGGATCGTTTCGGTATCCTCCGAACAGGCGGTCGCGATCCGCGAGATCAACGCCGCCGTCAACGCCCTCGACCAGGTGACGCAACACAATGCGGCCATGGCCGTCGAAACCGCTTCTGCCTGCCGCGCGCTCGGCGCCCAAACGCAGAGATTGGAAGGCGTCGTCAGGCGCTTTCAGATCGATGCGGCAAGCAGCATGTCAAGGCCGCGTCAAGCCGCTTGACCACTCGGCCGAGATCCTTTCACCTCACTTGTCGACAGTTGCAACCACGGCAACGCAATCGCCCGATTTGACCAGGCCCGGGAAATGCCGAGCACAGAGAATGCCGTCCATGCCGCCGCGGATTTCGTGGGGGGGCATGCCGGTTGTTCCGGTCGGATAGATGCGGGCGATCACGGCATGCTCCGTGACGGCCTCACCGAGATCGATAACCGGTTCGATCAATCCGCCCTCCTCCGCAAAGGAGAAACAGCGGCCGTCCGGCATGTCGAGCCAGGTCGTCGGACCGGCATCGACAGCGCCGGCGACGATCCCGGCGTGGCGCAGCACGTTGATGGTGCCGCGTTTGGCGATCGCCGCAGTTTTGGCCGTGGCGGTGCCGCCGCCACCGAGTTCCGTGGTGATGAAGACCTTGCCCATCTCCTCGGCGGCAGTGTCGTACATGCCGACCGCATCGATCTCCAGCATCTTCATCGAATAGGGTGCGGCAAAGGCCGTGACGAAATCGAAAGCCTTCGCCTCCTGCTGCTTGTTCGGCAGGATATGGGCTGCGCAGAACGGCAGAAAGTCGAGCGTCTTGCCGCCGGAATGAAAGTCGAGCACGAGATCCGCCATCGGCAGAAGCACACGCTGAAAATAGTCGGCAATCTTCTCGGTCACCGTGCCGTCCGGCCGGCCCGGAAAGCTGCGATTCATGTTGCCCCTGTCGATCGGCGACGTCCTGGTTCCCGCAAGGAACGCCGGATAATTCATCGCCGGCACGATGATGACAGCGCCGCTCACCTCCTCGGCCTTCAGCGTTAGGGCAAGATCGAAGAGCGCGATCGGTCCTTCATACTCGTCGCCGTGATTGCCGCCGGTCAGAAGCGCTGTCGGTCCCTTGCCGTTCCGGACGACCGTTATCGGGATCATCACCGAGCCCCAGGCGGAATCGTCGCGGCTGTAGGGCAGCCTGAGGAAACCGTGCTGGACGCCCTCGGCGGCGAAATCCACCGTCGCGCTGATCGGCGACGGTCGCAAGCCAATATCAGTCATGACAGCCTCAATCCTTGACCATCAGTCTGCGCGGCACGTTTGCGAAGCATTCGACGCCGCTTTCGGTGATGAGAATGCTTTCGGTCGTCTCGAAACCCATGTCGTCGAGCCAGAGGCCGGTCATGAAATGGAAGGTCATGCCGGGCTTCAGCTCCGTCCGGTCGCCCGGGCGCAGGCTCATGGTGCGCTCGCCCCAGTCCGGCGGATAGGACAGGCCGATGGGGTAACCGGTGCGGTTGTCCTTGACGATGCCGTATTTCTTCAGAACCGCGAAGAAAGCATTGGCGATGTCCTCGCAGCTATTGCCGGGCTTGGCGACGGCAAGACCGGCCTCCATGCCTTCGAGTGTCGCCTTCTCGGCGTCGAGAAAAGCCTGGGTCGGCTTGCCGAGGAAGACGGTGCGCGACAGCGGCAGGTGATAACGGTTGTAGCAGCCGGCAATCTCGAAGAAGGTGCCCTCGCCCTTCTTCAGCGGCCGGTCGTCCCAGGTCAGATGCGGCGCGGATGCTTCGACACCGGACGGCAGCAGCGGCACGATCGCCGGATAATCGCCGCCGATGCCATCGACGCCGCGGGTGCCGGCATCATAGATTTCCGCCACAAGATCGCATTTGCGCATGCCGACCTCGATCCTGTCGAAGATGCGCGCGTGCATGGCTTCGACGATCCGGGCGGCATTGCGCATATATTTTATTTCGGTCTCGCTCTTGACCGCGCGCTGCCAGTTGACCAGCGCGGTCGCGTCGACGAAGCGCGCATTCGGCAGGTGCTTCTGCAGCGCCGCGAAGGCAGCCGCCGAAAACCAGTAATTGTCCATCTCGACCCCGATCGTCAGCTTGCCGAAACCGCGCTCGGTCAGGATGCCGGAGAGATAGTCCATCGGGTGGCGCTCGGTCGACTGCACGTAGTGATCGGGATAGCCGACGATGTTGTCGTGCTTCAGATAGGCGGTGAACTTGGCGCCGTTGGCATCCTGGCCGCGACCGAACCAGATCGGTTCGCCCTGCGGCGGCACGATCACCGCCTGGTGCACGTAAAAGGACCAGCCGTCATAACCGGTCAGCCAGGCCATATTGGACGGATCGCTGACAATAAGCAGGTCGACGCCCTTCGCCTCCATGGCGCGCCGCGTCTTTTCCAGCCGCGCGGCATATTCGCCGAGCGAGAATTTGAGATTGGGCTGGGTCATGTTTCTTCCCTTCTCCGGCAAATGCCGGTCAGCTTTCGAATGGGGTCCCGGCATTCGCCGCGCCGGCGCGGGCAAAGGCGAGGGTGGCGATGGCGGTGTCTTGGATGCCGGTCCCGGTGAGGTCGGCGATGGTGATCTGGTCGTCGCTCGTCCGCCCCGGCACCCTGCCGGCGACGACCTGGCCGAGTTCGGCGAAGACCGCGTCGGCCGCGACCAGCCCGGCATCGATTGCGTGATGCAGCTCGCCGAGACGCCGCGTCTGCTTCAGGCTGTCGGCAACATAGAGGCCGGCGCCGGCGATGACCGCTGGATCGATCTCGTTCTTGTGCTCCGAATCCGAGCCCATGGCCGTCAGATGCTGCCCGGATTCCAGCCACCCGGCCTTAATGACGGGGCTTTCCGCGGGCGTGGTGGTGACGATGAGATCGACGCCGGAGATTGCCTTTCTCGGGTCCGACATCGCAGTGACGGGGAACCCGAGATTTCCGCTCAATTCCCCCGCGGCGGCTTCGGCCTTTGCGGCATCCCGCGCCCATATCCTCGCTTCGCGGATCGGCCGCACCAGCCTCAGCGCTTCAAGCTGCAGCCGCGCCTGCATGCCTGCCCCGAAGATGGCAGCCACCGACGCATTGTGCCGCGACAGATGTTTGGCAGCGACGGCACCGGCTGCCGCGGTGCGTATGTCGGTGAGATACCCATTGTCCAAGAGCAGGGCCTGCACCAGACCGGTCCGGCTCGACAGCAGCACCATCATGCCGTTGGTGCTCGGCAGGCCGATCTTCGGATTGTCGAAGAAACCGGGGCTGATCTTGATCGCGAAGCCGTCGACGCCGGGGACATAAGCGGTCTTCACATCGACCTCGCCGCGATAGTCCGGAATGTCGAGCCGCAGGATCGGCGGCATGGCCACCGCCTTGGTCGCGAGCGCTGCGAAAGCCTCTTCGATGCAGGCGACCGCATCGCGGTCGAGCCCGACGATCTCTCGCAGTTGCGCTTCCGTCAGAATGATCATCCGGCTCATCGGCCACCCTCCCGGAACATTGCCATCTCGCCGTTCATCACCCGGCGGTGCTGTTCCATGTCGACATTCCGCCCGGACAGGATCGCAACGACGGGACCGTTGGAGGCGATCTTTCCCGCAAGCAGCGCGGCGACGCCGACCGCGCCCGCTCCCTCCAGAATCTCGCGGTCACTGACATAAGCGTGGCGCATGCCGGCAGCGATTTCCGACTCCGTCAGTAGGATGACGTCGTCGAGAAGGGCGCGGCACATGGCGAACGTCACACGATTGTCAAGGCCGATGCCGCCGCCGAGCGAGTCGGCAAGACTTGGTACTTCCTCGATCTGCACCGGCCGGCCGGCATCGAGACTCGCCTTCATCGCCGCGCCCCGCTCCATCGTCAGGCCGACCACCTTCACCTTCGGATTGACGCCCTTGATCGCGGCGGCGACGCCTGCCGCCAGGCCACCGCCCGAGAGCGGCACCAGCACCGTGGCCGCTTCCGGCAAGGCGTCGATGATCTCGAGCCCCAGCGTCCCCTGCCCGGCCACCACAGCCGGATGGTCGAAGGGCGGCACCATCACCAGCCCCTCCTCTCGCACCAGCCGATCGACGGCCCGCTGCGCCTCGTCCTGTGATTGCCCGACGATGCGGATCTCGGCGCCGAGCCGGCGGATTTCCGCAACCTTGTTTTCCGGCACTAGCCGCGACATGCAGATCGTCGCGACGGCACCTTCAGCCTTTGCCGCATGGGCAAGCGCCCGGCCGTGATTTCCGGTCGAGGCGGCGACGACGCCGCGCGCACGTTCTGCCGGCGACAGCGCGAGCACTGCGTTGGTCGCCCCGCGCAGCTTGAAACTGCCGGTCGTCTGATGGTGTTCGAGCTTCAGCCAAACGGGAACGCCGGCAATGTCGCCAAGCGCTGCGGATTGCACCATCGGCGTTGCGAGAACCCGGCCGGCGATCCGCCGCGCCGCCGCGCGTATGTCCTCCAGCGAAACAGGCAAGGTGCTCACCATGATCTCAGCCCTCGCGATAGGGCTTGGCCATCAGCTGACCGAGTTCGGGCCGCGGCCGATCATCGCCGCAAAGCCTTAGGCAGGCCCAGGCGGTCGCGAGATTGCTGGTAACCACCGGCTTGCCGGTCTCTGCTTCAATGCGGACCGCGACCTCGGCGGCGCGCACGGCGGTGCAGGAGATGAACAGCGCATCCGATTGCGGCGCCAGCGCCTGGCGCGCTAGGGATGCGATCTCATCCGGCGCGATCCGCGCCATCTCGCGGTCGTCGCTCAGACCGAGGCAGGTGAAGCGATCGATCGTAAAACCGAGATCCGCGAAATAATCCGCCATCGGCCGGCTGGTCGCGATCGTATAGGGCGTCAGCACCGAAATCCGCTTGGCGCCGAGCGCCCGCAGGCCTCTTACCGCCGCCGCCGTCGGCGTTACGACGGCAGCACCCGGCTTGGACGCGTGGATGGCCGCTTCGATATTGCGGTCGCCGATGACCACCGAGGCTGAAGTGCAGGAATACATGACGGCATCGAGCGCCTCACCCGGCAGGATCAGCGCAGCACCTTCCGTCAGCGACGGCTGCATTTTCAGAAGATTCTCAGGTGTGACCGGATTGGCGTAACGGATGCGGCTGACATAGACGCCGATGCGGTCGCTGGCGACCATGCGCCGGAAATCGACTTCCGTCGTATGGTCCGTCGCCAGGATGATCAGGCCGATGCGCTTTTCGAGCGGCCGGTCGTCCAGTCGCGGCAGCCGGCCGGCGGGGATGATTTCGATCTTTGCTGTCATCTCAGTCATCCATCCTGGCGTAACGTTCCTCGAGCCAGCGCAAGCCCACGACCGAGATCAGGCTGATAATGAGGAAGAAGACCCCGACCAGCGTCATCGGCTCGATGTAGCGGTAATTGCTGTTGGCGATGCTCTTTGCCTGGTTCATCAGCTCGAGCACGGTGATTGCCGACAGCAGCGGCGTCTCCTTGAACATGGCGATGAAATAATTGGCGAGCGCCGGGATCATCGGCGGGATGGCCTGCGGCAGGACCACGTGGATCCAGGCCTGGCGCGTCGTCAGATTGGTGGCCTTGGCGGCCTCCCATTGCCCGCGCGGCACATTCTCGATGCCGGCGCGATAGACTTCGGCGGTATAGGTCGCATAATGAATGCCCATGCCGATGACGCCGGCGGTGAGCGGCGACAGCCGGATGCCGATATCCGGCAGCACGTAGAAGATGAAGTAGAGCTGCACCAGCAGCGGCGTGCCACGGATGAATTCCGAGACGAAACCGACCGTCCTGGAAATGGCGGCGACCGGGGACCGTCGCGCAATCGCCAGACCGAGGCCAACGACCATGGCGACGGCAGCGCCGAGGACAGTGGCAAGAATAGTGATCCTGAACCCTTCGAGCAGGGTCGGCATGATCTGCCAGACGAAGTCCCAATCCCATTCCATCCGATCAGGTCCTTATGCCGTCGAGGCTGCGGGCCATGCGCCGCTCGAGCCAGCGCATCGCCGCCGAAATCGCCAGGGCCATCAGGAAATAGAGAATGAGGATGGTCGCGAAGGGCACCAGCGTACTGCCGGTCTGCGCCCGCACCACCTGCGCCTGGAAGGTCATATCCGTCAGCGAGATCAGCGATACGACGGCCGTGCCCTTCAAGAGCTCGATCGCATTGTTGCAGAAGGTCGGCAGCATCAGCGGCAGCGCCTGCGGCAGGATGACGTGGCGCATGCGCTGGTACCGCGACAGATTGAGCGCAACACAGGCTTCCGACTGTTCGCGTCCGACGGCCTTGACGGCGCCGCGCACCACCTCCGCGCCATAGGCGCCGACGTTCAGCCCGAGCGCCAGGACGCCCGCCTGCAGTGGCGTCAGGGTCAAGCCGGCAAAAGGCAGCACGAAATAGACCCAGAAGAGTTGCACGAAGATCGAGGTGCCACGAAAGAATTCGATATAGGCGGTCGCCAGAGCCCGCACGGCAAAGAAGCGCGACAGGCGGCCGAGGCCCGCCAGGAAGGCCATGACCAGCGCCAGCGCCGAGCCCATGACCGTCAGCTGGAGCGTCACCAGGGCGCCCTCTAGGATCAGTGTCAGATAGCCGGACCATACCGCCATCGGCAACTCGCTTCTCTGGAGATCGTTTGAGGAGCACGCCGGCCATCCGCCCTGCCCATGGCCGGCGTGCTCACATCAGTTACTTGGCCGCGGCGCAGAGCTTGTCGCGGCTGGTCGACATCGCCGCCTTGGCCGAGAAGCCGTAGGGCTCGATGATCTTGGCGAATTCGCCCGATTCCTTCAGCTTCTTCAGCTCGACGTCGAAGGCATCGCGCAGTGCGACGTCTTGCTTGCGGAAGGCGGCGCCGTCGCAATACACCGGCGCATTGACGACGGGGGCGACGGTTTCGAGGTTGGGATCCTTCGCCTTGGCCATCAGGTCGTGGATCGACAGGACCGGCAGCGAATAGACGTCGATGCGGCCGTCCTGCAGCATCTTGATGCCGCTTTGCCCATCCGGAACGACGATGACGCGGTCGCGCGGCACGCCGGCCTCGAGCGCCAGCTTTTCCTCAGTGCCGCCGCCCGGCGCACCGATCTTGGCATCCGGATTGTCGGCGATATCCTTGTAGCTCGTCAGCTTCAGCGGATTGCCTTTCTTGAGGGCAAAGGCTTCGGCATCGCAGAGGATTGGTTCGGAATAGGCAACGGCGTTGCAACGTTCGGGTTTCATGAACAGGCCGGCGGTGATCGCGTCGTGGCGGCCCGCCTGCAGGCCGGGGATCATCGCGCCATATTCCGAGATCGAGGCGACCACTTCCTTGACACCGAGCTTTTCGAAGATCACACGCGCGACATCGGGAGCAGCGCCCGAAACCTTGCCGTCGGCACCGACGGCGGTGAATGGCGGCTCGTTGGCGATGGCGATGCGGGCAAAGCCCTGTTCTTTCAGCTGTTCGAGCTTTTCATCGGCGGCGGATGCCGGAGCTCCAGCCGTCACCAGAAGCACCGACAGGCTGACGGCGCTTAAAACATGTCCTGCTTTCATCGTTCCCAACTCCTCTGGCTTTCTCTTTGAGTTTTGTTGTCCGCGGGCAATGTCTGAGGTCAGACGCGGTGCCCCGCCGCGATGATCTTGCGCAGGAAGGTCTGCGTCCTCTCCTGCGTCGGATTGCGGAAGATGTCGCCGGGCTTGCCTTCCTCGACGATCCTGCCGCGATCGAAGAACAGCACGCGGTCGGCGAAATCATGGGCGAAACCCATCTCGTGGGTGACGAGAAGCATTGTCATGTCGGTCTCCGAAGCCAGCCGCCGCATGACGTTCAGCACTTCTTCGACCAGTTCCGGATCGAGCGCCGAGGTCACCTCGTCGAACAGCATGATCTTCGGCGACAGCGCTAAGGCCCGGGCGATGGCGACACGCTGCTTCTGCCCGCCGGAAAGCTGCGCCGGAACGCTTCTCGCCTTGTCGGCAAGACCGACCATCTCGAGAAGCTCCATCGCCCGCTTCTCGGCTTGCTGCCGCTTGATGCCCTTGGTCAGCATCGGCGCCAGCGTCACGTTGTCGAGGACGCATTTGTGCGGAAACAGGTTGAAGTGCTGGAAGACCATGCCGATCCTCTCGCGCATGCGATGCAGATGCCGCTCATCGGCCGGCACCAGTCCGCCACCATTCGGCATATGGTAGAGCTGTTCGCCGTCGACCTCGATATGGCCGCCGCTGATCGTCTCCAGCGTCATCAGAATGCGCAGGATCGTCGTCTTGCCGGAGCCGGACGGCCCGATCAGTGCCAGCTTCTCACCCGGCATGACATTCATCGACAGCCCGTCGAGCACGGTCAGCGGACCGTATTTCTTGACGATGTTGTCGATGCGGATGATGGGCTGAGGCATTCATGTCTCTCCTTGTTGAGACAAGCAATGTCCTAACGATGACGGCCCATCGAAATCATGTCAATTCGCAAAATAATATCATGACAATTATTCTGCGCCTGCTGGAGAATGCGGCGGCCACCTCAGATCGCGAGCAGCAGCTCTTCCGGATTTCCCTGCGCCAGCGAGGCGACGATCCCGAGTCCGGTTCGCAGCTCGCCCTCCGTCGTCGAACCGAGCGAGATACGCACTGCCGGCGTCCAGCCGTGATCGGCCGTGTGGAAGGATTTGCCCGGCGCGATCGCCACGCCGCGCAGCCGCGCCTGCGACACGAAGCCCTCCTCCGTATGGCTGCCGGAAAGCGGCAGCCATACATGCAGGCTTTGCGGATGCGCCCGGTGGCTGAGACCAGCCAGCATCTCCGCCGCGATTGCGTGGCGGTCGGCAAGGGCGCCGCGCTGCCAGTTGACCAGTTCCATCGCCGTGCCGTCACTGACCCAGCGGGTGGCGATCTCGGCCATGGCGGGCGTCGCCATCCAGCTGGAAACGAGATGCCGGTTGGCGACGGCGGCGACATAGCGGTCGGGGGCGACGAGGTAGCCGATCCTGAGACCGGGAACGGTGATCTTGGTGAAGCTGGTGACGTAGAGCGTCCGCTCCGGCGCGAACGCCGCCATTGGCGGCGCCCGGTCCTCGATCAGCGGACCGAGAATATCGTTTTCGATGATCGCAATGTCATGCTTGGCGGCGATAGTGGCGAGCGCCTGCCGGCGCTCGGCGCTCATCAGCGCCGCCATCGGATTGATCACCGAGGGCTGCAGGAAGATCGCCCGGATCGGCCCCGTGCGGCAGGCTTCATCCAGCGCTTCGGGGATCATGCCTTGCTCGTCGATTGCCAGCCCTTCGAGGTGTAGGCCGAGATAACCACAGAGCGGCACCAGCGTATGGTGGCTGACCGCCTCGGTCGCAATCGTCGAGCCGGGCGGCGCGACGCTCATCAGCGCCACCGTCATGCCCGAGGTCGCGCCATTCGTCACGCTGATGTTCAGCGGCGATGCGTCAAGCCCGCAACGCGCCAGCCATTCGGTGGCGACAGCGCGGTGACGGGGAAAGACCATGTTCGGCCGGAACGACAGGGCCGAGCTGGAGGGCAGGTTTTCCGAAAGCCAGCCGAAGGCCTGGCGCAGCCTTTCCAGATGGATCTGTTCGCAGACCGGCTTGAGGATCGACAGATCGATCACCTCGCCCAGCCGTTCCGGCAGATAAGGCGGCTCCGGCTCGCGCGGCCTGGTCTGGACGAAGCTGCCGCGGCCGATCTCGCCCGATATCAACCCGCGGCGGCTGAGCTCGTCATAAGCGCGGCTCACCGTCTGCACGGACAGATGCAACTCATCCGCCAGCTTGCGGTGCGGCGGCAATTGCGCCCCGTCGGAGAGCTTGCCGTCAGTGATCGCATTGGCGATCTGCTCGGCGAGCGAGAGGTAGGCCGGCCGGCGGAGTTGCGAGGGATCGGGGCGCCACTTTGTCATGATTTAACACTGCTAAAAATCAGTTCAATTGACAATGCAAAAATGCGCTCCCATTGTCTTTTCGCTGCGTTTGAAATGATTTCTTTCTAAAGAAAGCACCATGAAGCTCGACGCCATCGACCTGCGCATTCTCGACGCCGTCCAGCGGGACGGCCGCATCACCAAGCTGGCGCTGGCCGAAAAGGCCGGGCTGTCGCCGACGCCATGCTGGATGCGGCTGCGCAAGCTCGAAAAGGCAGGCGTGATCACCGGCTACCACGCCCGCATCGCTCCACGGCGCATCGCGCCGGTTGCCAGCGTCATGATGGAGGTGACGCTCGCCAATCATCGCCAGGCCGATTTCGAACGCTTCGAGCGCGCCGTCGCCGCAATCCCGGAGATCGTCGCCTGCTGGTCGGTCGGCGGCGGCGTCGATTATATCCTGAAAATTATCGCACCCGATATCGACGCCTATCAGCGGCTGGTCGACGGGCTTCTCGACCGCGAACTCGGCATTGACCGCTATTTCACCTACATCGTCACCAAGACGGTGAAGGAGGAAACAGTCCTTCCGGTCGCTTCCTTCACCGGATCCGACGAGGACCAGAGCGTGTCGTAGACAATCTCTCTGCCAGTCCGGATGGGAACTGCAGGCGTGTCCGTCGCCAAGTTACATCGCGACGAGAGATCCTATAATCTGCCGACGCTGCCTGAGCGTGGCGTAATCTGCAGCGAGGAACGCGGCACAGGATGATCGCTCAACAGTCTTCGGACCAGCCGCGCTTCCGCCGCATGTTGCTAGTGCTTAAGAATTTGACTGAGGAACAGCTTGGTGCGCTCATGCTGCGGATTGTCAAAGAATTCTTCTGGCGCCCCCTGCTCGACGATCTGGCCTGTGTTCATGAAGATCACCCGATCCGCAACGGCGCGGGCAAAGCCCATTCGTGGGTGACGCAAACCATGGTCATGCCGTCCTTGGCAAGACCGGTCATGGTTTCGAGCACCTCCGAGACCATTTCGGGATCCAGCGCCGAGGTCGGCTCGTCGAACAGCATGACTGCCGGCTGCATGCAGAGCGACCTGGCAATGGCGACGCGCTGCTGCTGGCCGCCCGACAGCTGGATCGGATATTTGTTGGCCTGTTCGGGGATGCGCACGCGCTCCAGAAATTTCAGCGCCGTCTTCTTCGCCTCGGCCGCCGGCACGCCCTTGATCCACATCGGCCCGACCATGCAGTTCATCAGCACCGTCATATGCGGGAAGAGGTTGAAGTGCTGGAACACCATGCCGACATTCTTCCGGACGTCGCCGACATTGCGCATCTTGTTGTGCAGGGTGATGCCGTTGACGGTGATCTCCCCCTCCTGATGCGCCTCCAGCCGGTTGAAGCAGCGGATCAGCGTTGACTTGCCGGATCCCGAAGGACCGCAGACGACGATCCGCTCGCCCTTGCTGACCGTAAGATTGATATCCTTCAGCACCTGAAAGGCGCCGTACCACTTCGAAACGTTTTTCGCTTCAATGATCTTGTCGCCGTTCATCGGACTTTGCTCCTGGCATAATGACGTTCAATACGCGCTTGGATAAGCTCAAGGCAGATCGACATGATCCAGTAGAGCATGGCGGCGGAAATCAGCATTTCCATGTGCTGGAAGGTCTTCTGGCCCAGCGTGCGGGCCAGGAACATGAGTTCCCAGACGCCGATGACGGAGACCAGCGAGCTGTCCTTCAGCATCGAGATGAACTGGTTGCCGGTCGGCGGAATGATGACGGGCAGCGCCTGCGGCAGGATGATCTTGCGCATGGTGATGCCGAAGCCGAAGCCGATCGAGCGTGAGGCCTCCCACTGGCCGCGATCGATGCTCTGAATGCCCGAACGGAAGATCTCGGTCATATAGGCGCCGTAGCAGAGCGAGAGCGCAAGAATACCGGCGGGCACTGCGTCGATGACGAAGCCCAGCTGCGGCAAGCCGAGATAGATCAGATAGACCTGCATCAACAGCGGAAGGCCACGGAAGAACGAGGTGTAGAAACTGGCAATCGCATAGGCGAAGCCGTTGGTCGAGAGCTTGGCGACAGCACCCAATATGGCAATTGCCGAGGCGATCACGATCGAGACCGCAGAGACGTAGATCGTCGTCACCAGGCCCTGGGTGATCATGAACGGCAGTTTTTCGGCGATGAACGGCAGGCTCAGATGGAATGTCGCAAAGAACGCCAAAAAGAGGCCGAGCAGTTCCAGCCAGACAATGGCGATCTGCACCCGCAGGGACGCAAAGCCGATCAGCACGACATTCAAAACGAACAGCAAGGCGATGACGAAAGCGATGGCGAAACGACCGTAAAAGCCGCTGGCAGCGGGATCGCCGATGACGGGACGCATCAATTCGCCCATCGTTGTACCGGTCATATTGAACATCAGGAAAAACGCCAGCGCCACGGCAAACAGCGTCGCGACGAACCACGGCTTATGGACGAGTACTTCGGATTCGACTGTATCGGGATAAAGCATTTCTTGCCCCTTGCGGCAAATCGACGGTCCGGCTGTCCGGACCGTCTGATTCTGGCGGCGGTTATTTTACGACCGTGTAGTCCACGCCGTACCATTTTACCGAAAGCTTGCTCAGCGTGCCGTCGGACTGCATGCCCTTCACGGCTTCGGCGATCTTGTCATTGAACGCCTTATCGCCGTGTTCGATGGCAACGGCGAGCGGCTCGTAGAAGACCGGGTCGCCGATCTGCTTGATCGGGTAACCGGCCTTGACGGCATCGAGAATGCTCGGCAGCGACGAGACGACGGCATCGAGACGGGTGCCGTCACCGAGTCTCAGATCATCGAAGGCGGTGGTCGAGTTGGCGTAGGACTTCACTTCCTTCGGCTTGAACTCGTACTTGAAGGCAGGCGCACCGGCGGCATCAAGCGTCAGATCGCCTTTCGCATAGGCTTCGAAGGTGGAGGTGGCCGTGGTCCCGACGACCTTGCCATCAAGATCGGAGAGCTTGGTCGCCTTGCTGTCCTTGTGCGCGGCAACCGCAGCCGGCGTGTAATAATAAACGGCCGGGAAGTCGAAGATCTCGGCACGCTTTTTGGTCGGCGTCATCGAACCGACATGCATGTCCCAGCGACCTGCCCAATTGCCGGCCGTGATGATGTCCCAGCCGGGGGTTACGAATTCGACCTTCACACCGAGACGCCTGCCGATATCCTTGGCAACGTCGATGTCGAAACCGTCAAGTTCGTTCTTGTCGTTCATGAAGGATTGCGGCGCCCAGTTGGCGTCGGTCGCAACCTTCAGATCCTTGGCCGCCATCACGCGGTCGAGCACGGCGCCGGCATTGGCCGGAACGGCAGCCAGCACAATAGCGAGTGACGCGGCGGCCGCAGTCATCTTGGTCAGTCTGTTCATGCGATAGTTCCCTTTATTGTCATTCTTGGTTTTGGCCCGGGCTCATTCCCGCACCGTCATGCAATCTTGCAGTCGAAGAGACATTTTCGTCTTCCGGCGATCGGAAGCAGCGGCAGACCGCTCGTTCCTTCAAACCGGGGAAGTCAGAACTCTCCTTTCTGGCGCATCTCGTCGCGAATGGAGCGGGCAACCCGGAAGGCTTCTACGCCGGCGGGAATGCCGCAATAGACTGCGATTTGCACGAGAGCTGCCCGCAATTCGTCGTCCGTCAGCCCGTTGCGAATGGCGCCGCGAAAGTGGATGGCGAATTCATGCATGCGGTTAAGCGCCGCCAGCATGCCGAGATTGAGAAGGCTACGCTGCTTGAGATCGAGCCCTTGGTCGGTCCAGGCCGCACCCCAGCAATATTCGTTGAGAACGTCCTGGAAAGGAGCGGAAAAGCTGTCGGCATTGTTCATCGCCCGGTCAACATAGTCGTCGCCGAGAACTTTGCGCCTGACGGCCTCGCCGCTCTTTCTGAGCATCTCATCCATGGTTCGTCTCCTCATGGGTCAGGAAGCCGCGCATCAAATTCGCAACCGTTTCCGGCGCCTCGATCAGGATGGAGTGGCGCAATCCGGGCAGGATGCTGAGCGTCGAGCCCGGGATGCGCTCGTGCATGTAGCGGGCCATGCGTGGATTGGATCCGGCATCCTCCTCGCCCGTTGCAATCAGCGTCGGGCAGCGGATCTGGTCGAGGAAGCCGCCGAAATCCGTCTCCGCCAGCACCCGGTAGGCGGCGGCGTAACAGTCCGGATCATTCTCCGCATCGCGCTCACGAAGCCGCGCGATCACCGCGGGGTTGTTCTCCTGAAATTCTTCGGTCAGCCAGCGCGACAGCGAGGCGTTGTGGTGGTCGGCAGGCGTCCCTGCCTGCAGTGCCGCCAGTCGCTCCAGCACTCGCGTCCGTTCCTCCGGTGTGCGGCCGGCGACCGTCGACAGCAGCATCAGCTTGCGCAGCCGATCGAGGTGGGTCAGCGCCAGACGCTGGGCGATCAGGCCGCCGAGCGAGAAGCCGGCGAGATTGAAGGTCTGGAACCCAGCCTTGTCGGCCAGCGCCAGCGCCTCGTCGACGAAATCGTCGATCTCATAGCGGCCCTTGATCCGGCTCGAATGGCCATGGCCGCGCAGATCGAAGGTCAGGACCGTGAACTGGTCCTTGAGACGTTGAACGACACCCGACCAGGCTTCGAGATAGGATCCGACGCCGTGGATGCAGACGAGCGGATCGCCGCTGCCGTCGATGCGGTAGTTGAGCGTCACGTCTCCGACGGTATGGCGCTGTGCCTCTCCCATGATCAGTTCGCCGCTGCCTTGCGCTTCTGTTCCTTCTCTTGCTCGCGCGCCGCGAAAAAGGGCATGATTTCCCTGATGAACAGCTCCAGCGTCCGCTTCTGCAGTTCGAAAGGCAGATTGAAGGTCAGGCCGAGGCAATATTGATCGACGCCGGCGGCTTCGAACACCAGCAGCTTCTCGATCGCCTCGTCGGGCGTACCGAACATCAGGTTCTTGCGGATATTGTCCGGATTGTAGTTGTCCTTGCCCTTCACAGCCTCGTAGGGCACGGCTTCGGGGAAACCTTCGCGCACCGTGCCGATATTCTGCATCAGGTTTTCGAAAGCACGGCCGTAATCCATGCTGTGCTTGACGGCGGTCTCCCAGCCATCCGGCTTGTCGTAGACGCAGGTGCGGCGCTGCATCATGAAGCGCGGACGCGGGACCTCAGGATGATCGGCAACCGCCTTGTGAAACTTGTCGGAGAGAACCTGGATCTCGGCTGCCGGCGCCGAAAGCGGCGTCGAGAGGATGCTGGCGCCGTTGGCGATCGCCCAGTCGAAGGTGCCGGGATCGCGCGCCGCAACCCAAATCGGCGGATGCGGCCGTTGCAGCGGCTTCGGCACGGAGGTGGCAGTCGGGAAATTCCAGTAGTGACCATCATGGGCATAATCGCCGGCCCAGAGCTTTTTCACCGCCGGCACGATCTCCTTCATGTAGGCGACGCCTTCCTGCTGAGGCATGCCGCCTGCCATCCGATCGAACTCGTACTGGTAAGAACCACGGGCGATCCCGAATTCCAGGCGGCCGTTCGTGAGATGGTCGCAGAGCGCCGATTCCCCGGCCAGCCGGATCGGGCTCCAGTAGGGCGCCACCAGAGTCGAGGTGCCGAGGCGGATCTGCTGCGTATGCTGCGCCAGCCACACCAGCGTCTGGAACGGGTTCGGCGAAATCGTGCATTCGATCGTGTGATGTTCGGCGGTCCACAGGGTCTCGAAGCCACCCTCGTCAGCCATCCGTGCCAGGTGAAGGAGGTTGTTCATGGCCGTCGACATCGAAACATCGGGCGAGAAGCGCTCCATGGTCAGCGATACTGCGAATTTCATCTGCTAGCCTCCCGTTCGGGCTGTATTTTCTTCTGTGCCGTCACTTCAGACGGATGACGAAGGGGTCCTGCATTATCCCGGAATAATCGATGATGACGTTCTTCAACCGCGAGAACTCGTGCATCACCTCGAAGCCGCCACGCCGGCCGTAACCGCTCTCCTTGAAGCCGCCATTGGCGGACATGAAGGAGGCCGAGCGGTAGGTATTGACCCAGACGGTGCCCGCCTCGATCTGGTTGGCGAAGCGCAGCGCTCGGTCGATATCCTTGGTCCAGATGCCGGAGGCGAGGCCGTAATGGCTATCGTTGGCGACAGCGATCATCTCCGCCTCATCGCGGAACGGCATGACGCCGACGACAGGGCCGAAGATCTCGTCGCGCATGAAGCCCATATCGTTCTGCGCATCGACCATCACCGTCGGCTCGTAGTACCAGCCGCCGCTCGCCAGACCTTCCTTCTGCGGGCGGCGTCCGCCAGCGGCGATCCTGGCGCCTTCCTTGACGCCGGAGGCGACATAGCCCTCGACCTTCTGCAATTGGTCGGAAAGCGCCAGCGGGCCGATATCGGTATCGTCAGCGGTCGGCAGGCCGACGCGGATGCGGCCCGTGCGGGCGACCAGCGCATCGATGAACTTGTCGTAGATGCCGGCCTCGACGAAGCAGCGCGAACCGGCAACGCAGGTCTGTCCGGCCGCGGCGAAGACGCCCGAGACGACCCCGTTGACCGCATGCTCGATTTCGACGTCGCCGAACACAACATGCGGCGACTTTCCGCCGAGCTCCATCGAGCAGGGCACGAGGTTCGCCGCCGCGTTGCCGGCGATGCGGCGGCCGGTGGCGGTGCTGCCTGTGAAGACATATTTCGAAACGCCGGGATGGCGGGTCAGTGTCTCACCGGCACTCTTGCCGGTGCCGGTGACGACATTGACGACCCCCGCGGGGAAGCCTGCCTCGTGAATGAGTTCGGCCAGCGCCAGCGTCGAGGCGGTGGCATGCTCCGACGGCTTGATGACGACGGTATTGCCGATCGCCAGGCAGGGGGCCAGCGTGCCGGTGAGCAGCATCAGCGGCGAATTCCAGGGCGTGATCATCCCGATGACGCCGAGCGGTTCGCGCAGATTGAAGTTCAGCGTGTCCATCCGGTTGATCGGGATCGTGTCGCCCTGCAGCTTATCGGCCATGCCGGCGAAATAGTGATAGCTGTCCGGCATCGAACGCATCTGCGCCCGGGTTTCCTTGAGAAGCTTGCCATTGTCGCGCGTTTCGATTTCGGCGAGCGTGTCGGCATTGGCCCGCACCAGTTCGGCGAGGCGGCGGACAAGCGCGCCGCGATCGGTCTGCGTCATCCGCCGCCAGGCGGAATTGCGGAAGGCGGCGTTCGCGGCGGCAACGGCAGCGTCGACATCATCGGCATCGGCTTCGGCCAGATCATACCAGCGCTTGCCGGTGGTCGGGTCGTAGCTGGCAATGTAGTTGCCGGCCTTCGGCGCCACGAATTCGCCGTTGATGAACAGGCCCTGTCGCGAACCTTCGATGGAGCTGACTGTCGTCTTCATCTCACTGTCCTTGGTCTTGGGAGGCTTGGAGCCAGGCACGGGCTTCGCCGTCGATCATCGCGACGCGGCCGCCATCGTCGGAATCCATGTAGATGCCGAAGCGGCCCGCCTGCCGCTCGCGCACATAGCGGCGCAACATGGAGCGCAGTTCATGGGTGGCGATCGCCTCATAGGGCAGATCGTCGATGCCGAAGAAGCGGAGATCGGCAGGCAGGTTGACCTCTTCCCCCTCGCCTGCCAACCGGGCGCGATAGACGAGATAGCCGGGATCGCTGTCGGCAACGTCGAAGACGGAATAGAGGAAGGTCTCTTCCGGTACGAGGCGCAGCGCATCGCCGCCCTCGACCACCAGCTGGCTGTCGGCCTTGCGGCGGCGTGCCGATGGCAGCACCCAGCCGCCCCTCCCGTCCGAGCGCAGCAGCAGGCCGTCGCCGGCCTCGATCAAGTAGCCGATGATCATCCCGTGCGAGGCAAGCCAGCCCGCCGGCAGCGGATCCTTGACGCTGGCGTAACGGCCGCGGCAGAAGCCGAGCGGCGCGGTCGGGCTGGTGCCGAAGGCGCGGACCTGGCCGATGAGAACCGTATGGTCGCCGGCATCGACGGCGCTGTAGCTGGTGCAGTCGAACCATGTCAGACTGTCGGTCAGAACCGGCGCGCCGGTATGGATGTGATCGTGGGTGACCGACTGGAACTTGTCTGGAGACTTCGAGGCGAATGTGCCTGAGATATCGACCTGACCTTCATGAAGGATATTGACCGCAAAGCAGCCGGCATTGGTGAAGGCCCGATAGCTGGAGGCCGCCTTCGCGACGCAGACGAGAAGCAGCGGCGGATCGAGCGACACTGAGGTAAACGAATTCGCGGTCATGCCGCGCGGGGTCCCGTCCTCGTCGCGCGTGGTGATGACGGTCACGCCCGTCACGAAGGTTCCGAAGGCCCGGCGCAGTGCGATCGGGTCGATCGGGGCATCCGTCCTTGCCGCTGTCTCCACCATGCCTTCGAGCCTCCTCTGCTTGTTGAAAGAAGGCTATCGCTGCCGCTTCGGCCGTTCTTCCCTGGCTTCGTAGGATGGGGTGGAAAACTTCTGCCTCGATCCAGAGGAGACAAAACGGTGCGAGGGGGCAGAGCCTCGAGCGAGCGTATAAAAGGGGTGGAGAACTATCTTTGGGCGGTCGAGCGATTGTCGATTACGCCGTGCAGACGGATTGCCAATTCGACGGCAAAGCGCTTTTCTGGAGTCTCGACATCGACGCCGAAAAGCTCCTGAATGCGCGAGAGCCGGTAACGCAGCGTCGTAACATGCAGGCCCATCGTATCGGCGCAGGCCTGGCTGCGGCACCCCTCCTGCAGATAGGTGGAGAGCGTTTCCATATAGGGCGTCCCGTTTTCGCGATCGTGCTCGGCGATAGCCCCGACACTTTCCTGGACAAAACTACGCACGTCGCCGGCTTCCGAGGCCGCAACCAACATCGGAAGCGGCCCAAAGTCCTGAGCTGAAATAGCACCGGTCAATCCAAAGGAACGGCCGATGCGGATCATGCGGCCGCACCGCTCCCAAGCCGCCGGGTAGTCGGATAGCGTATCACAGCGGTTGCTTGAGACGACAACGGGCGCCTCGCCGAAATAGCGGCCGAGTTCCTCGGCGATGCGGCGGGTGAGCTTGGCCGTGCGCTCCTGACGCTTGCTCGTGTCATAGGGCATGAGGCAAACGACACCGCCGTCGATCGCGATCAGGTTCGCCTGCACCGAGGCCTGTTGCATAATGCGCGTCAGCGTGTGTTCGACATCGACGGACGCCCCGCCGAAGGCCTTTGTCTTATCGGGGAAATCGACGACGATCATTTGCTGCGGGACGGCGAAGCTCAATCCGAGCCGCTGAGCCCGTTGCGCGACATCGCGGGCGTCCCGCCACCGGGCCTCGACGATTTCGAAGAACAGCTCGGTCTGCGTCCGGGTTTCAAAACGGAACCGGATGAAGCTGCGCATCATCTGGACGCTCAGCGCGAATTTGGCGCTGTCAAGCATCAGTAAGTCGAGATCACTGAATTCCCGGGAGGTCGGGAAGATGATCAGCGCTCCGACCAGCTGATTGTCGACCATCAGCGCCTCGATGCGAGCGGAGATCCGGCAACGTTGTGTGCCGTCGTCGAGAAAAAGGTTGGCCGCATTCGTCGTGCCGTGTTCGATCGCATCACGCGCCGCCTTCATCAGCGACCGGGCGAGCGTCGTGGAAGCGGCTTCCGGCCAGGAGGTCTCGTCATATAGCGCGTTCGGCGGGCGCCCGGCGATCACCTGATTGGCGGTGAAGTCGATCACCACCGTCGGGTTCGGCAGCATCATTCCGACCATCGCCGAAAGCGGTGCGACCGAGCCGTCGCTTAGCACATGCTCGAGCAGCGACGTATGCGCTTTCAGGGCTCGCTCGAGCCGCTGCGCCGACTGCTTCTCGGCTTCAAGCCGGTGTTCGCGCTCCACGGCGATTGCGCCCAGATGGATGATGGTGCCGAGGAAGGCAAGATCGTCCTCCGACACTTTGGTGATCTGCCGGGCGATGACGCTGAGGACCATCGGCCGGCCTTCCGCATCCTTGCAGTTCATGGGCAAGACCAAGACTGTGCGGTAGTCGCGATCGAAGGCTTCCGCCCGATAGCCGGGAAACTCGGCGGACTCGCGCGCATCGGGGATATAGACGGGCTCGTTTCGCTGCAGCGCGATTAAAGACGGGCTTGTCGCCAGTTCCCATTTGTCCGGCAGCTGACGTTCTATCAGTGTCGGATCGTAGCGTACGATGACATAGGCGTAACCATGCGCGGCATCGATGCTCATGATCGATCCCAACGCCCAGTCGGCATGACGGCAGGCGGCGGCAATCAGTTGCTGCAGAACGGCCTGGAGATCGCCGCCGCTGTTGATCTGACTGGCGACGTCTCGCAGCGACAGTACACGGGACTTCTGATCCAATCGTTTCGCCTCGTTGACATCCGTCAGCGATTATGCGCGCCCCCAGCGGACAAAGCTACTTGCTTTCATAGGAAACAATCGATCTGTCTTCCGGCGAAAAATAGGACGTCATACCCGGCAATCTTGAGCATCGCCGTTGCGCCGCCGCCGATTTCCGCAAAGGCATTGTCTGGCACAGCAAGTCTGGGGACTGGTGTCCTGCTTCCTTTCGCAGGATCTTTCCGCAAGCTCTTCCTTCGGACATAGGAAGAAATTTTCCGCCGCCGCTGTAGCCTAGCGCAAGTTTTCATTTTCAGCGGTTTTTCACATGACTCTCGGCATCAGAAAATTCACCACCTTCCTGGAAGAGACCCTCGTCGAAGGCGGCAGGGCCGCGTCACGCCCCGTCAATATCGTCGTGGTCTCAGCCGTGATCCAAAATCCCTGGGCCGGCCGCGGCTTTGTCGAAGATCTCAGGCCAGAGATCATCCGCATTGCCGGGGAGCTCAGCCACGAAATGACCGGTCGGCTGTTGCGCCAGATAGGCCCCGAGCAGATAGAGGCTTGTGGGAAAGCGGCGGCGGTCGGAATCAATGGCGAAATCGAGCATGCCTCGGCAATGATCCACACGCTGCGTTTCGGCAATCCTTTCCGCGAAGCGATCGGCGGCACGAACTATCTCGAATTTGCCAACACGCGCAATGCACCGGGGGCTCTCCTTTGCTTGCCGATGATGCACAAGAACGAAAACGGCAAGCGATCGCATTTTCTGACTGCCAATTTCCAGATTGCCGATGCGCCTGGTCCCGACGAGATCATAGTGGCGATCGGCGCTTCGGATAGCGGCCGCGCCCATGCGCGCATCGCCGACCGCTTCCAGGATATCGCAGAGATGGAAGCGAAAAAGGCCGTGACCTTCTCGGGCATTTGACGAGCGCAGGTGCTGATCTTGGCGGGAGGTGGGATGAAGCTCGACGCCATCGACCTGCGCATTCTCGACGCCGTCCAGCGCGACGGCCGCATCACCAAGCTGGCGCTGGCCGAAAAGGCCGGGCTGTCGCCGACGCCATGCTGGATGCGGCTGCGCAAGCTCGAAAAGGCAGGCGTGATCACCGGCTACCACGCCCGCATCGCTCCACGGCGCATCGCGCCGGTTGCCAGCGTCATGATGGAGGTGACGCTCGCCAATCATCGCCAGGCCGATTTCGAGCGCTTCGAACGCGCCGTTGCCGCAATCCCGGAGATCGTCGCCTGCTGGTCGGTCGGCGGCGGTGTCGATTACATCCTGAAGATCATGACGGCCGATATCGACGCCTATCAGCGGCTGGTCGACGGGCTTCTCGACCGCGAACTCGGCATCGACCGCTACTTCACCTACATCGTCACCAAAACGGTGAAGGAGGAAACAGTGCTTCCGGTCGCTTCCTTCACCGCATCCGGCGAGGACCGGAGCGCGTCGTAGACAATCTCTCTATCCCGCGGCCGTGCTTTAGACCATTTCTCTCTTTTCGCCATCGCCAAAAGACAATCTCTGGTCCGCTCCTGTGGAACACTTTACGTCACCGCCACGAGGAGACTGGACATGACTGCCGTTTTTGCCCGCCCCGCCTACCATGATGCGCTGTCGCGACTTTCCGACCGCCATCTCCTGCGCGATCTCGCCTATGTCGGCGGCCGCTGGATCGCCGGCAAAACCGGCGAAAGTTTCGAGGTTACCGATCCGGCCTCCTCGGCGACGCTGGCGTGGGTTGCAAGCCTTGGCACCGACGAGACAGAGGCGGCGATCGATGCCGCGTCAGAGGCTTTTGCCGCCTGGCGTGCCATGCTGCCGCAGAACCGGGCGGCGATCCTGCGGAAGTGGCACGAACTGATGCTCGCGGCCAAGGAGGATCTGGCGCTGATCATGACGCTCGAGCAGGGCAAGCCGCTTTCGGAATCGCGCGGCGAAATCGACTATGCCGCCTCCTTCCTCGAATGGTATGCCGAAGAGGGCAAGCGGCTGAACGCCGAAGGCGTCACCAGCCATCTGCCGGACGCGGAAATGATCGTCCGGCGCGAGGCGCTCGGCGTTGTCGGCATCGTCACGCCCTGGAATTTTCCCTCCGCCATGGTCACGCGCAAGGCTGCCGCAGCCCTTGCAGCCGGCTGCACGGTCGTCGCCCACCCCTCCTCCGAGACACCGCTTTCAGCGCTTGCCCTGGCCGAACTGGCCGAACGGGCCGGCATTCCTGCCGGTGTCTTCAATGTCGTTACCGGCCAAGCCGCGCCGATTGTGGGCGCTCTCTGTGACGACATCCGGGTACGTGCTTTGAGCTTTACCGGTTCGACAAGCATCGGCAAGCTTATTGTCAGCCAATGCGCCCCCACCCTGAAGCGGCTGGTGATGGAACTCGGCGGCCACGCGCCGCTGATCGTCTTCGACGACGCCGACGTCGACAAGGCGGTCGAGATCGCCATCGACGCCAAGTTCGCCACATCCGGCCAGGATTGCCTTGCCGCCAACCGCATCTTTGTTCAGCGACCGATCGCCGATGCCTTCGCCAAGGCCTTTGCCGCCCGCATCGCCGCGCTGAAGGTCGGCGCCGGGCTTGAGAATGGAAGCGAGATCGGGCCGCTGATGCATGAGCGCGCCGTCGTCAAGGTCGAGGAACAGGTCGCCGACGCGCTGGCGCGCGGCGCCCGGCTCGTCACCGGCGGCAGCCGCCACACGGCCGGCCGGCTGTTTTACGAGCCGACGCTTTTGACGGATGTGCCGGCAAATGCGCTGATCATGCGCGAAGAAACATTTGGGCCTGTGGCGGCACTGACCACCTTCGACACCGAAGACGAGGTCGTTGCCCGCGCCAATGATAGCGAATACGGCCTTGTCGCCTATATCGTCACCGAGAACGGCGCCCGGCAGATGCGCCTCGGGCGGGCGCTGGAATATGGCATGGTGGCGATCAACCGCGTGAAGATCACCGGCGGCCCCATTCCCTTCGGCGGCTGGAAGCAGTCCGGCCTCGGCCGCGAGGGCTCACGCCACGGGCTCGAAGCCTTCACCGAGCTCAAATATCTCTGCATCGACACGGCGGCTTGATCCGCTGCACTTTAAGAAGAGGATAGAACATGCTCGACAAAAGCAACGAACTCACCGCCTGGGACCGCGATCACTTCTTCCATCCCTCGACCCACATGGGCATGCATGCGCGCGGCGAGACGCCGACCCGCGTTGTCGCCGGCGGCGAAGGCGTCTACATCACCGATACGACGGGACGTAAAAGCCTCGACGCCTTTGCCGGGCTCTATTGCGTCAATGTCGGCTACGGCCGTCAGGAGATTGCCGACGCCATCGCCGAACAGGCGAAGAATCTCGCCTATTATCACGCCTATGTCGGCCACGGCACGGAAGCCTCGATTGCGCTTTCGAAGATGATCATCGATCGTGCGCCTGCTGGCATGAGCCGCGTCTATTTCGGTCTTGCGGGCTCGGACGCCAACGAGACCAACATCAAGCTCATCTGGTACTACAACAACATCCTCGGCCGGCCGGAGAAGAAGAAGATCATCTCGCGCTGGCGTGGTTATCACGGCTCCGGCGTCATGACCGGCAGCCTCACCGGCCTGGCGCTCTTCCACAATGCCTTCGACCTGCCACGCGCGCCGATCCTTCATACCGAAGCACCCTATTATTTCCGCCGGCCCGACCGTTCGATGAGCGAGGAGCAGTTCTCGCAATATTGCGCCGACCGGCTGGAAGAGATGATCCTCGCCGAAGGTCCCGAGACGATCGCTGCCTTCATCGGCGAACCGATCCTCGGCACCGGCGGCATCGTGCCGCCGCCGCAAGGCTATTGGCAGAAGATCCAGGCGGTGCTCGACAAATACGACATCCTGCTCGTCGCCGACGAGGTCGTCACCGGCTTCGGCCGTCTCGGCACGATGTTCGGCTCGGATCATTACGGCATGAAGCCGGATCTGATCACCATCGCCAAGGGCCTGACCTCGGCCTATGCTCCCCTCTCCGGCAGCATCGTTTCGGAGAAGATGTGGCAGGTGCTGGTGCGGGGTTCCGATGAATTGGGAGCGATCGGCCACGGCTGGACCTATTCCGCCCACCCGATCTGTGCTGCCGCCGGAATTGCCAATCTCGAACTGATCGATGAACTCGGCATCGTCGAGAATGCCGGCGCGACCGGCGCCTATTTCCGCTCGGAACTGGCAAAAGCGGTGGGCAGCCATCGCAACGTCGGCGACGTCCGTGGCGACGGCCTGATGGCGGCAATCGAATTCGTCGAAGATAAGGACGACCGAAAACTCTTCGATGCCGGTCGCAAGATCGGCCCGCAGGTCGCAGCCGCCCTTCTCGAACGCGGCGTCATCGGCCGCGCCATGCCGCAGGGCGACATTCTCGGCTTCGCCCCGCCGCTCTGCCTGACGCGCGAGGAGGCCGACATCGTGGTGAAGGCCGCAGCGGACGCGATCGAAACGGTTTTCAAGAGCATCTGAGGAGAACGGCCGGCATGACGATCCCGGAAAAGATGGCCGCCGTATTGCTGACCGGCCACGGCGGATTGGACAAGCTCGTCTATGACAGGGAGGTGTCCGTCCCAACGCCGGCGGAGGGCGAGGTGCTGATCCGCGTCACCGCCTGCGGCATGAACAATACCGATGTCTGGGTGCGCCAGGGCGCCTACGGCACCGAGGACGATCCCTCCGCCGTCTCCAGCTGGCGCCGGCAAGGCAACACGCTGACCTTTCCGCGCATCCAGGGCACCGATACGGTCGGTCACATCGTCGGCGTCGGTGCCGGGATCGACCCAAAACGCATCGGCCAACGCGTCATGGTCGACTTCTCGACCTACAACCGCGACGACGACAGCCTCGCCGACATCGACTACATGGGCCATGGCCGCGACGGCGGCTACGCCGAATATATGGCGCTGCCCGCCGAAAACGCCCATGTCGTCGCAACCGATCTGACCGATGTCGAACTCGCTACCTTCTGCTGCGCCTATCTGACCGGTGAGCGCATGCTGGAGCGGGCGCGGCTTGCCGCCGGCGAGCGCGTCCTCGTGACCGGCGCCTCGGGCGGCGTAGGCTCGGCCATCATCCAGCTTGCGCGTGCCCGCGGCGCCATCCCGATCGCCGTCGCCGGTCCCGGCAAGGAGGCGGCGATGCTTGAGATCGGCGCCGAAGCTGTGGTGACCCGCGGCAAGGGTGATCTGGTCGAAGCCGTCCATTCGGCAAGCCGTGGCCAGCCGATCGATGTCGTCGCCGATCTCGTCGGCGGGCCGCTGTTCAATGACCTCCTGAAGATCCTGCGCCCCGAAGGCCGCTATACCACCGCCGGCGCCATCGCCGGCCCGGTCGTCCAGCTCGACCTCAGGATCATGTATCTGAAGCAGCTGGAGCTGCACGGCTCGAGCCAGGGAAGCCGCGCCGATTTCCGCCGGCTCGTCGGTTATATCGAAAGCCGGAAAATTCGCCCCCTCGTCGGTGGCGTCTACCCGCTATCGGAATTCCACCGCGCCCAGACCGATTTCATGGCGAAGAACTTCGTCGGCAAACTGGTCGTGGTTCCCGACCAGAGATAGCGGCGCAGGCGAACCTTATCGGCTTTGCGGCGTTTCACGGCCATGGACACGGGCAAAACGACATACCTCACCGCTACCGAACTGGGGCGAATTCGGCGCGCCGCCGGCATAGCCCGTCTGATGGATACGGCGGTTCGATTGCCGGTCGTTGGCGTGCGGATCGGCGCGGATTCGGTCCTCGGTCTCATCCCGGCCGTCGGCGACATTGCCGGATCACTGATCGGGCTTTTCATCATCGACGAGGCAAGGCGGCTCGGCCTTCCCACCCAGAAACTCGCCCGCATGGCGGTCAATCTCGGCGTCGATGCCGCCTGCGGCACCGTTCCCCTGATCGGCGATATTTTCGATGTCTATTTCAAGTCTCACCGCCGCAACGTCGGCATCATTCTCGACCACTTCGGCGTGAGCGAGGACGAGTTGAACCGGCACATCTGACGAAGTCGAGCAATCTGCAGAAGCGGCGCTGAACCGGAGCGTCTTTGGCTAAAGCTCGGTCAAAGCACCCGCAGTTTTCACGGCGTGATCGAGGACGAATTGCAGCTTGGCGGCATGGCCGAAACCCGGCTCGTCCGGCAGCCCCTTTTGCACGGCGTTTGCAAATCGCTGGAAGTTCGTGAGGACCGGTTTGACGTCGATCGTGCGCCAGATCGCCTTGTCGGCATCGGCGCCTTCACAGACCCTGAGAGTCGAGCCTTCAGGCGTGTGCACCACCTCCAGCGCGCCCTTGTCCCCGTGCAGACGCAGGCGCAATTCGTTGAGATGGCCGGTCGCCCAGCGCGTCGCATGGATGACGCCGGCCGCACCGTTTTCGAGTTCGGCCATCATCAGGAAGCTGTCATTGGCGTCGAGCTCATACTCGCCGATCCGGTTCCCGGGGCTCTTGTCGAACACCTTGAGATGCGATGCCGCCGCCTTGACGTCGCTTCCGGCGGCAAAGACCGCGAAGTCGAGGATGTGAATACCGACATCGCCCAGCACGCCGTTTGAGCCGTGCTTCGTCGACAGCCGCCAGAGCCATTGCGATTCCTTGGTCCAGTCGCCCCAGGCCTTCGAGACCAGCCAGCTCTGCAGGTAGGAAGCTTCGAAATGGCGGATGGCGCCGAGACGCCCGTCCAGCACCATTTTTCGCGCGGCTTGCAGCGGCGCGACATTGCGATAGGTCAGGTTCACCATCGTGACCTTGCCGGACGCGGCGGCGGCATCGGCCATCTCTTTGGCTTCGCGATGGTTGACCGCCAGCGGCTTCTCGCAGAGCACATGCTTGCCGGCGCCAAGCAACTTCATCGTCGTGGAATAATGCGCGCGATCCGGCGTGACATTAGTGACGGCGTCAAACTCTCCCCAGGCAATGGCGTCATCGAGCGACGTGAACGTCAGCGGGATAGCATGCCTGAGCGCGAAGGCCCGCAGCCGGACCTCGTCCGTATCGACGGCGGCAACAAGTTTGACGCCGGCGATTTCCGAAAAATGCATGGCATGGGTATTTGCCCATCCTCCGGTACCGAGAATGATCAAGCGCATTCTTTTATCCTCATGGTTATCCATCAAAGCGTGAGCGGCCGCGAGATCATCGCGGCGTCTTGCGCGGCCGAGCGAGGCCGCTCGCGCCCACGGCGTCTCATCTCTTAGCGGTAACCGGCTTCGCCGGCCTGGTGCAGTTTCGGGCCGCGTTCGACGATCGGCTCCAGCGCCTTTTCTACCGGCACATTTGGGGCGTCGGTAATACCAGTCAACGCGCCTTGCGGGTTAAAGGC
>NZ_LOKU01000032.1:0-49913 GCF_002211295.1 Rhizobium sp. N122
CTCGTCAGGGGACCGCAAGGAGGCAAAGCCGACGAAGCGGGACAGAAAAACAGCAAAGCCTGATCCCGCAACCAAATTCTCGACTGCCAATACGCAAAAACCCGCCTCTCGGCGGGCTTTTGCGTTTCTGAGGCAGAGATCGCGTTCTCGCCTGCCGCATTGAGCTGCGGAAGCTGACGTTCCCGGGTCTGGCGAAGGGGCGGATCCTGATCCGCCGCATTGACGCGGAGTGCAAATTTGGGGCTGTCACGGGTTTCGCTGAAATGGGAGCGGCAGGCTTGCTCTCCGCCAGGGAGGCGGGCCGAGCCCGATGCGGGTGAATAACGGCGGCATTGCCGTTGCGATCTGCGCGTGGCATCTTCCCTCCGGGGATGCCACGTCTCGCCTCGAGGTCGTTGGATGGCGGTTTTTCCATTTTTCGCTATCTAAATCTATCTTCCCAACGGAGGCTTGAATGAGTGTTGGCTTGATCGCCCTTCTTGATGATATCGCCGCATTGGCCAAGGTGGCTGCAGCCTCGCTTGACGATATTGCCGGCCAGGCAGCCAAGGCGGGCGCGAAAGCGGCAGGCGTCGTCATCGATGATGCGGCAGTCACACCCCGCTACGTCACCGGATTTTCGGCAGCACGCGAAGTGCCGATCATCGGTAAGATCGCAGTCGGTTCGCTGAAGAACAAGCTTCTGATCCTGCTTCCCGCAGCGCTTATCCTGAGCCTCGTCGCGCCACAGGCGATCACACCGCTGCTTATGATCGGCGGACTTTTTCTCTGCTACGAGGGCGTGGAAAAAATCTACGCACTGGTCCTGCCGCATGCGGCTCATGCGCATGAATCGGCACTCGAGACGACAAGCCTTGATGCGCAATCCCTCGAAGACGAGAAGGTCGCCGGTGCGATTAAGACCGATTTCATCCTGTCGGCCGAAATCATGGCGATTACGCTCGCCGCGGTGCCATCCGGCAGCCTATTCACGCAGGCCTTCATCCTAGCCGTCGTGGGGCTGGGCATAACGGCCATGGTCTATGGCGGCGTGGCGCTGATCGTGAAGGCCGATGATCTGGGCCTGATGATGGCGCGGGTGCAGACGGCGTCCCCGATGGGGGCATTCCTGCGCGTGGCCGGACGCGGGCTGGTCACAGGCATGCCTTATTTTCTGAAAGCGCTCGGTATTATCGGAACGGCGGCGATGATCTGGGTCGGCGGCGGCATCATCGTGCACGGCCTCGAAGCCTATGGAGTGGGCGGCCTCGCGCATCTCATCCATGATGCCGGGGAGGCTGTCTCCCATGCCATTCCCGTTCTGGCGTCCGTGCTGCGATGGATCGTCGAGGCCACCGGAGCGGGCATCGTCGGTATTGTCGCCGGGTTGATCACGATTCCGGTCGCAGGCTACGTCATCTCGCCGATGTGGCGGTACCTCAAATCACTCCTGCCGCGTCGCCGGCGGAAAGAGGCACTGGCGGACGGGAAAAAATGAAACCCGGCCATCGATAGGCTGCGATGATCGATGGGCTCGACGGCAATTCAGCATGAGAGCGGGCCTCGCGCGCGGCTAAATTGCGCTTGCCGGCGCTATGATCCTGTCGGAGGCGTGATCCGAGAAATTTCGGGCCTGGACTGCCCGATGATCTGCCCGCTCATCTGTCCGAGCCGCAGTTTCTGTCAGCGTTGACCGACATCCGGGACGATCAGTCCCGCCTTGCGCAGCCCTTCGACGCGGCGGTTAAAGTCCTCTGGGTTTCGGAAAGGGAGGACGCGGCGGCGGCGTTCGATGGAGAAATCCGGATTGATCCGGAGCGCCTTCTCCCACGCCTGCCGGGCATCCTCCGGCCGGCCGAGATGGCCGTAGCATGACGCGAGCAGCGCATAGGCGGTTTCCGATTGCGCGTTTTGTTCGAGCCGTTGCTCGATCGCGGTGATCGCCTGCTCATATTCACCGAGAGAAAAGTGCGCATCGGCGAGAAATTGCAAAAGAATTTCCGGATAATGCGGGTCAAGCCGCATCGATGCATCGAGCGTTTCCAAGGCGCCTGCAGGATCGCCTGAGAAGATCTGGATATGGGCCATCAGTATCAGCAGTTCGGCGGAGTTGGGCGACAGGGCGAGGCCGCGCAGCACTTCCGCCCGCGCCCGGTCCAGTTCGCGGCTCCACATGCAGGCCATGCCCAGGGCGAAGTGGCTATTGGGCTGTTCTTCGGCCATATCCACTGTCTGCTGCGCCAGATCCAGCCCGGTCCGCAGCGAACCCTCCGGATCCTCGCTCCAGGCGTTGACGTAGTCGAGGACATGCGTGAAGGAGATCAGAGCCCGGGCCGCCGCATAGTCCGGATCGATGGCGACAGCCTCCGCTGCCAGGCCGCGGGCGGCTCTGTTTCCGCTTCGGCTATGGGTCGACGCCTGCTCGCGCCCGCGCAACAACAATTCGTAAGCGCTGACATCGACGGCGCGCCCTTGGGCCAAACGATCATGGTCGCCATGCGTGAGGTTCAGTTTGAGCGCTGCCACGATCTCCTGGGTCAGTTCATCCTGAACCGCAAAAATGTCGGTGAGATCGCGGTCGAAGCGGCTGGCCCAGATGTGTCCGCCATTGCTCGCGTCGATCAGTTGAGCCGTGACACGCACGCGGTTGCCGGCCTTGCGCACGCTGCCCTCCAGAACATAGCGGACGCCGAGCGCCCTGGCCATCTCAGGCACCGAGGCTGTGACATTCTTGTAGACGAAGGATGAGTTGCGGGCGATCACGTGCAATTCGGACAGCTTCGAGAGGTCGGTGATGATGTCTTCGCTGATACCGTCGGAGAAATATTCCTGTTCGGCGTCGCCGCTCATGTTGTTGAAGGCCAGCACGGCGATGGAGGGTTTGTCGGCAACGGCCGCAGCCGAAGGCGGTCTCGTTGCGGGCGGCTTGGCCGGCGGCCGTGCCGGGACCGGCTGCGAAGCGGGCCCCACCTGCAGCAAATAGACCCGCATCGGCTCGGCGATATTCTTGAGTTGGATTTGGCCGAGATCGGTCACGGCGAGATCAAGCCGCGCTCTCACCTGGCGGTAGGCATCTTCGGAGAGACAAATGGCGCCGGGCCTGGCAACTCCCTCCAAGCGGGCGGCGATGTTGACGCCGTCGCCCATCAAGTCGCCGTCGCTCTCCTCGACCACATCGCCCAGATGGATCCCGACCCGGAACTCGATGCGATGCTCGGGAGGCACGCCGATATTGCGCTCGACCATGGCAGTCTGCACCTCGATTGCACAGCGCACGGCGTCGACGACACTGCGAAACTCGATGAGGCTTCCATCGCCGGTGCGCTTGACGACGCGGCCATTGTGCACGGCGATGGTCGGATCGACCAGATCGCTGCGCAATGTTCGCAGCCGCGCCAGGATGCGGTCCTCGTCCGCACCGGCGAGACGGCTGTAGCCGACCACATCCGCGACCAGGATTGCCGCCAGTTTTCGCGTCACGCTCGTAGCCCAGGTTCCTTGTCGGACCCAAAATAACACAGTGTGAGCGGCAGCGGCGCTATTCTTCGTCTTTCAGCGTAAATGCGAGCACGTAATCGCCGGCGTCCTTCGAATATGGCGCTCCGCCAACCGAGATCACGACATATTGCTTGCCGGTTTTCGGCGAGACGTAGGTCATGGGCGTGGCGCTCGAGCCGACCGGCAGAGGATATTTCCAGAGCTCATTGCCGTTCTCAGCATCGTAAGCGCGGATATAATAGTCCTGGAAGCCGGCGAAGAAGACGATACCGCCGGCAGTCGCCGACGTGCCGGCATAACTCGGCAGGCCCATCGGCATCGGCAGGTTGCTTTTGATTTTAAACGGCCCGAGTTGTTCGGCGGTTCCGGCCGGGACCTGCCATGCGATCTTGCGTGTATTCAGATCCACGGCCGTGACGGTGCCGAAGGGCGGCTGCGTGCAGGGAACGCGGAGCCTCGAGGTCCACATTTCGGTGGCCATGCCGTATGGTGTGCCGCGCTGCGGGGCGGAGGGGCCGTGGGCGGTGGTGGTGAGGGCGAAATCGACATATTCCCCGCGGGTAATGAGGGCGAAGAGGCTGGGCACGCGGATATCGTTCAGGAAGACCCTGTTGTTGGGCAGATCGACCGACACGCTCCCCCAGTTGAGGCCGCCAAGGTTCCCCGGCTGCTGAATCGCATATTGCGGGCCGATCGGGGTGAAATCGCCGTCGTAGCGCATCTTTCGAAAGGCGATGCGGCATGCCAGCTGATCGAACATCGTCAGGCCCCAGGTGGTCTGCTCCGTCACCCGTTCTGCACCGATTGTCGGCATGCCGACGGAATAGGGCTGCGTCGGAGACAATTTCTCTTCCGGCGCGCCGCCTTGCTGCGGCACCGGCTTCTCCTGAACCTCGGCAAGCGGTGCACCGGTCTGACGGTTGAGCAGGAAAAGCTGGCCGCGTTTGGTGGTCTGCAGGAGAGCAGGGACCCTGGCGCCGTTGCCGTCGGGAAGGTCGATCAGAACCGGTTGAGCCGGCAGGTCATAGTCCCAGATATCGTGATGCACGGTCTGGAACTTCCATTTTTCCCGTCCCGTCGTGACGTCGAGCGCTACCAAGGTGGCATTATATTGATCGGCGAAGGCCGGGCGATTGACGCCGTAATAATCCGGCGTGGTATTGCCGAGCGGTGCATAGATGAGGCCGAGCTTGTCGTCGAATGCGGCCGTCGTCCACATGTTGGGCGTGGCCCGTGTATAGGTCTGCCCCTCCGGCGGGAGTTTGGTAGTCTCGGGATTGCCGAGATCCCATGCCCATTCGAGTTCACCGGTGACGACATTGAAGGCGCGGATGACGCCCGAGGGTTCGCCAACCTCCTGATTGTCTATGACCCAGCCTCCGATGACGATCAGATTGCGGGCAATCAGCGGCGCCGATGTCTGGAAATAATAACCTGACTTTACTTCACCCATGCCCTGGGAAAGCTGCACGGTGCCATTGTCTCCGAAGCCCTTGCAGGGTGCGCCGGTCTTGCTGTCGATCTCCAGGAGACGGGCATCGATCGTCGTCTGCACCAGACGCTCATTGCAAAGACCGTCGGCGGATCGGGCCTCCTGCGGCATCTTGTAGTAGCCGAGGCCGCGGCAGCGTTGCCAGTAAGGCGCTGTCGCCTTGGGATCGAAGGTCCAGCGGGGTTTGCCCGTATCGGCATCCAGCGCTGCGATGACATTTGTCGGCGTGCAGGTGTAGACGGTGTCGCCGATCTGCAGAGGCGTGTTCTGGTCGGCGCCATCGCTTTTCCCGGTGCGATATGTCCAGGCAAGATCGAGCTTGGCGACATTGCCGCGGTTGATCTGATCGAACGGGGAGTAGCGATCTCCGGCCGTGTTGCGGCCATAGGATGTCCAGTCGGAGGGCGAGTTGTCGCCCTTGGCAGTTTTGTAGGCGGGGATGCCGGCGGCGGGGCGAATCAGGTTATGCGGCGTGAAAGCAAGGCCGAAACCGACAGTGAACACGATGGCCGCAAGCAAGGTGCCGCCATAGAAGAGTCTGCGGTTGGCAGTCGGCGAAAGCGACGGCGCAAAGAGGAGTGCAAAGCCCGCCAGCGCGATGGGCGACATCAAACGCGCAAAAAGCGCCCAGAAATTGAAACCCGACTCCCATAGCGCCCAGGGAAGTGTCAAAACGGCGACAAGCACGACGATGAGGGCGCCCGATGTCTGCCGGCGCCACAGCAGAAGCGCGGCAGCCAGATAGGCAAGTCCGATGATCGCGTAATAGGGCGAGCCGCCGAGGCTGAGCAGCAAGGCGCCGCCTCCCAACAGCCCCAATCCGATAAAGGCGAGCACAACAAAAAACAGGGTGGCCAGAAATTTCATGGTTTCCTCATCCAATCCGCCGCCCGATCGCCTGTTTCAGCTCCGACCGTCGCATGGCGCCTCGGGAAGCGCAGGGCCATTGGGTTGATGGTCAGCGGTCTCATCTTCGGGAGAGGGGCGCTCTCTCGTTCAATTTCTTCCTGATGTACCTCTGGTCACTGACACGTGGCCCCGACCCGGCAATGATGCCGCCGCCGCTTCGCGGCAACAGTTTGCAGTTCCAAATCGAGCCAATACTTCTGAAAGGGCCACAGATGTTTCTCGGCGAAAAACTTGATCTAGCAAAAGGGCGACCGACAGGATTCGACTACATGCGATTGCTGTTAGCCTTCTCAGTGCTCTGGATACATACGGCCCGCGTCACGTACGGCGATGACCTGTTTCTCTGGGAGTCCCCCTTCCGTCCCGTCATCAAATCAGTGCTGCCCATGTTCTTCGTCCTGAGCGGATTCCTGGTGGCTGGCAGTCTTGAACGGTCGAAGACATTGATCTCCTTTCTCGGTAACCGATTTATCCGGATCTACCCTGCTCTTGCGGTGGAGGTATTGCTGGCTGCCTTTATACTCGGAGCGATCTATACAGAGTATGACCTGCGTGACTATTTCACCGATCCCCAGTTCTTTACCTATCTGCTGAATGTCACCGGCCACATCCACTTCAATCTGCCCGGCGTATTCCTGGATAATCCCGACGCCGCGATGGTGAACGGGCAACTCTGGACGGTGCCCTTCGAGCTCGAGTGCTATGCCGCCATTGCCGCCCTGTTTCTGCTCGGCGTGGTCAGGCGGCGGGTGATCGCCCTTATCGCAACGCCGGCTTTGATCATCGGCTTCGGCATTGTAAGGTATTGGAAACATGAGAGCGATTGGGCAACGATGCCGACGACCGCGTCAGGCAATCTACTCATCTGTGCGTTTCTGGTGGGGGTGACCTTCTATCTCTACAAGGACAAGGTTCTGTGGGATGTAAGAATTTTCCTTGCCTCGGTGGCAATCATATTATGGGCCTACTGGTTTTCTTCCCTTGGGGATTTCATTGCCATTCCGGCAATGGGATATGTGACGGTCTTCCTCGGCCTGACCTCCCCCCGCAAGCTCGGCATTCTCAATGGTGCTGACTATTCCTACGGCGTCTTCCTCTATGGCTATCCCATTCAACAGGCGTTCGTAGCGCTTGGGCCCTGGGCGCATAACTGGTGGTTGAATGGTATTGTCTGCAGCATCGTTGCCACCTGCTTTGCCGCCTTCTCGTGGAGATTCATCGAAAAACCGGCGTTGAAATTGAGGAAACAGGTCACCTGGCTTGAAAGCCTCAGCCTCCAGCGCGGCGCAAAACGGCAATTGGCCGCCGCAGTCTCGAAATAGGCTCATCGACAACGGCCTCGATGCCGGCAATTCCATCGTGCCCAATCGCCACGAACATCAGCAAGGCTCGCCGATCACCGGCGAGCCTTGTGTCGTTGAAGCGTGGCGACTGCCGAAGAGGAACATCCGTCTGTTGCGAAGGCTGGGCGTGGAGCAGTCTTGCCGCACATCACGGATGCCGGCGCCATCTCGTGCTTGGCCGGCAAGCGCCATTGGATCATCGCGCGTGCATAGGCGCTATACGCTGCAGACCTCCTGATGAGACGCACTAGATCTTCCGACGTGCTTCAAGCATCTCTTGGTTTTGGACGATAGAACGGCCCTACCGGATGAATAGCCGAATATTCTGCGCTTGGGTCGGTCGGCTTACTGGGCGGATCTTAGCAATATTTTAACAATAATCGATAAAATACTTTGATCGGACTTCGTTTCGACTTTGGGCTTTGTCATGTCATTGAGGGCAGACGGCGGCTTGAAGGAGGCGTGGAGAGAGGGGCAGACTTATGCTGAAGAGTGCTCTTATCGTGGTTGCCGTCTCGATCGCCGCCGGAGCGACCATACGCGCCTCGGCCTTTGCAATCTTTACATTTCTGCTGATCGTTGCCTGGGGTGCGATGATCCTGCTGAAAGGCTCTTCCTTTTCGGAAGCGATCGTCTACTGCCTCGAAGCGCTCGTCCTGATGGAAGTAAGCTATCTGGCAGGTCTATTTGCCTATTCGTTGTGGGGGCATATCCAAAGGCGCCGAAGAAAAAACTCGATCCCAGAGCGTTCTCATATGACCGGCAAGCGTCCCCACGGATAAGGCCGGGGCGGACAGGGCAGGATGCGGCCGCTGCGCGTATCGGGAAAACCGAAACGACCCTATGCGTCCATTTTGGGCAATAAGGCATGCCGGGAAAGCAAGGCTGCCAGCGCCTTTGCCATGATCACGAAATCCAAGGCGAGCGTCCATTTACACAGATACTCGACGTCGAGTGAAACTCTGTTCTGATAATTGACGCCTTCGCTGATCTGCCAATGGCCGGTGAGGCCAGGACGGACCGCGATGTAGGCATAGGCATATTCGCCGTAACGTGGCAGCTCTTCTTTGGGAATGGCGCAGGGCCCGACGAGGCTCATTTGCCCAAGCAGCACGTTGATCAGTTGCGGAAGCTTCTCGAGGTTCGACCGCGTCACGATGTCGCCGACGACAGTCACAGGCGAGTTGGCCGTTGCGTCGGCTCCCGTCGTCCGAAACTTCAGGCAACCGAACTCCTTTCCCCCATAGCCGATCCGCCGATCGGCAGTGAAAATGGCACCCCGATCGCTGAGCATTATAATGAAGGCTACCGATAGAAAGAGCGGCGACAGAAGGAATAGGAGAGACGCCGCAAGGATGATGTCCAATGCACGCTTCAGAATTCTGCTGATCTTATGGAATTTTGACGAATAGAAGGGACGCCCTTGTTTTTGCGCCCCGGTGCAATCCCGCCGAGGTTCAGTTGGGTTGATGCCCTGATTTTTTCCCGTCATCCGCGTCTCCGTTGGGCGAATCCCAGAAACAACAGCCAAAGCTTGTTTTAATATAAGTCTGATGTCTGTGACCCAGGTCATAGTGGTGAATAAATTATTTATTACCTGAAGTTTTTATTTCATCTTTCTAAGCTTTTATTCGCATAGTGCAACACGTAAACGAAATGTTACTAATATTAATATGGATTTCCATGTTAAGCTTCTTTTCTAGAGATTTATTCTGCAATTGGACAATTGTCACAAATCGTATAAAAATCCAATTGTACCTTTAAACGGTTGTATCCTGTAGAATTCAATATGGATTTCGTGATATATAAATATGAGCAGTCGTCATGATTTATGTATAAATTAGAATATGATTTTTATGTTATTACTATTTGACTTTCTAATTTAACGAATTACGAATGTCTCTGGCGATAATAAACGAATTAGCCTGCGTGGAGTTGCGCGTATGGACGGGGCGATTAGCATCAAAGATAACAAGACTGGCGGAAGCGCGGCGCGAATAGGCGAAGCGGTTACTTGCGGGGCGGTAGGTATTCTATATGGCGGCCGGGGGGATTTGGATCACGAGTTCCCGTTTTGCCGTTCGAGTGTTCGGAAGTTTCGCCGCGGCGAGATTATTGCCGGCGCCGGTGACGCCATCGACATGTTTGCCCGTGTGCAGCGCGGAATGGTGAGCGCAAGCACCCCGCTTGCGGATGGGCGAGAGTTCATCGTGGAAATCATTCCAAAAGGCGGCTTGATCGGCGAATTGGAAGTGCTGCGCAAGCAGTCGCTCAGCCTGGAATATCGGGCCTCAGCGGACTGCGAATTGCATTACTTCGATGGTCGTCTGCTGCGGGACCTGTGTGCAAACGATCCGCAATTTCAGGTGAAGATCCTGTCGAAGGCGCTGGCGCGTGTTTCCGAACTCGAGCTGCGGATCATTTCCAACGCCGGATCGAGCCTAAGGCAGAGATTGGCCCGGACGCTGCTGCGCCTTTCCGCCTTGTACAAAGTGGATGCGCAACACAGCGGCGATGAGCTGCTCATCTCCCAACATGACCTGGCGGCGACGCTGCCGGCGTCGCGCGAAAAGGTCAATCAGTGCCTGCGGCGTTTGCGCGAGAGCAAAGTGGTGGACGGCACACAGGGCAAAATCCGCATTCTCAATCGGAAGGCGCTGGAAGCTTATGCCGATGGTGTGGAGGCTCTTGCTTAAGAGCCGCCTCGACGAAAGAATGCAGCAGCGAAAGCCTCAACAAAACCCGCCGCCGGCGGGTTTTGTGCGACGCGCTTTAGACTTCGGTTTCGGACGCATTCCTCCAGTATTTCCAGCCCTCACCCTGAATGAGCCCGTGATCGGAGAGATCCTTCCAACTTCTGTAGGTGCCGGAATCGTCGCAGACGAAGTCATCCTTATCCTTGCTCGAGGAATATACGGCATACTCCTCCGTATGTTGGGATCGGTGCGCCGCATCGGCAACCTTGTGCACGAAGCTCGACAGAAACTTGAAATGCAGAAGCGCGCCGGACACGCCGAGCGCTCCGCGCATGTCGCCCAAATTCAGGGAGAGCGGCCAGACCTGGTGCGATGATTTGAGAAAAAGACGTTCACCCTCGATATAGACGAGAGGTATCTTATTGAGCGCGGGGCCGTCCCAGAGCCGGTCGTGGAAATAGACCCGCCCACGAACGCCGCCCTTGATCCATATCGTCCCGTTGCGTTCGTCGAAATGCGCGACATAGCCGGATCGGTCGAAGAGATCGCAGACCTCAAGCGGATTTCGGCCGGGTTCGCAAATGTTTTCGAGAACGGGATGCCGGCTGTACATGTCGATCATTACCGAGCGCAGCGAACGGCCGCCGGTGGAATCGATATAGGCGGTCAGTTGATCGATCGGCCGCGTGTCGCAATGCGGATAGACCAGGAACTCGTCGGCGTCGACATAAAGAACCCATTTCTCCTGGCAGTGCCGGTTGATGACTTCGTTGATCCAGTCATTCCCGAATCTCGCCGCTTTGTAGGATCCGTGGGCAGAAAGAAGGGAGACGTCGTCGAAGCCGGACAGCAGCTCGGCCGTGCCATCGGTGGAGCCGTTGTCGATGCAGATGAAGTGCTCGAAGCCGAGATCGCGATAATACTGCAGGAAGAATGCCAGCCGATGCCCCTCGTCGCGGATGACGCAGATGACAACATGACGCGCCTGCTTGAGCCCGCTGCGCAGCAGGTCGTAGCGAACCTGCCGAGCCTTGAGCGAGCGGCGCAGGCGGGCTTTTGCGTAATGCGAGATACTGGCGGCGGAAGCCCTATAACTCATAGTCTGTCCTGAACATTCGTTGCGCTTCCGCCTGCACTCCAAGGGTCGACCGCGATGCCGAGTTCAGTCACGCGGAGATTCATCCTCAGGCGGGTGACAATGGATCACACGGCGTAGTCTCCAACCAGCAGGCTCTGGACCCGGGGACTGGGCCCGTCCTGCTCGATTGCGTGTTTGATGCGCGCCCGCACCGACCGGTATTTATAGAGGAGCTTACGATCGAGGCTTATTCCGCGATACAGCGAGCTGTAAATCGGATGCGCTTTGCGCAGATCGACATAGACTTGGCTTTCCCTATCGGTCCAGGGAAAGAAGGTGCCGTGCCACGGTTTCGGATGCGCCATATAATGGACGATCGACAAGGAGGACATGTTGACCAGATGAAGGAACTGTTTGGGAAAGTTCCAGCGGTTCGACACGAGGATGAGCGATGAGCCGCAGACATAATTTAATGCGCCCTGATCATGTTTGCCCTCGCAGGCTTCGGGATTTCTAGCAAAAAGCGCAAGCGCCTCCTGTCCGATCCAGCCGTTGCGGTGGAATTTCAAGACGCCCGCGTTGAAATAGTGGCTGCTCTTTCCGGTGTTGAGGAAATCATGGATCGCCGTGTAGTCACGCGCCGCGAAAAACCTGCCCTCGGGCACAACGGCATTTTCGAGCCTGCCGAGATCGCTGACGATCTGCGTGTCCCCATCAAGGTAGATGATCTGGGTATAGTTGGCCGGCAGGATCTCGCAAAGGACCAGCTTGGCCATGGTGCTGACGCTGATCCGTCCCTGGAAATGCGATTCGTCGAGCCTGCCGAGCGAATCCTGCAGCGCTTCGGTCGCATCGATCAGGTCGACCCCGCTTGCTGCGAGCAGGGCTTTCAGCTCTTCGAAATTATCGAGATGTTCCGACATCAGGACACAGACATCGGTCGCGGCGCTTGCAAATTTCCGAGCCTGAAGCGCCGAGAGAATAGTCGGAAATGAATATTCGACATCCGTGACGTAGACGACGCACTGATTGTTCATGTCCTCATCCTTCCGATCGTCTGCAACAGGAATGAATCGCTGTGGCCTTCCAAGCCGAGGGAACTGTTGTTGATTGAGCCGAAGGGCCTGTCGTATGAAAGCCCAGTCCGGTATATATTGCCGAGATGCAGTCTCGGCCGTTGGCTTGTCGGCGTCCGGCTGCCGGCGATTTTCGTGTGTTTCATTGTTGAGATATTCACCATGAAGAATGCCCTGCCTGCGATGCGGCTGCGTTTCGATATCTTCTTCCCTGGCAGGACAATGGGGGGCGGGGCGCAGACAGAAGAGGTGTTTGCATGCTGATCACAGCGCTGATCGCCGCCGTGATTTCGATAGCTGCCGGTGCTTGCATCCGCGCCTGGGCTTTCGCTGTCTTTGCATTCCTTGTGGCCATCGGCTTCGGCGGCGTGGTTTTCGTGGATGGGTCCTCCGCGGTTGCGGCGATCGGATCCGCTATCGCTATCCTCGTGCTGATGGAGATCGGCTATCTGACGAGCGTCTTCCTGTCGGGGCTGCTGCGGCGCAATGCCAGACTGCGGGAGAGCAATTCTGCAGACAATGTCTCTGCCGCCAGCGAGCGCCAGCAAGGCTGATATCGAGACTGCGCCAGGCTGCCATCCATCACGAAAGTCTTGAGCGGGCGTCATGGCGTTGAAAACATCGGCGCTCTCATTCGAGATGCCGATGCCTCCAGGCGCTGGTTCGCAGGCGATGAGACTGCCCGATACCGCGGGACATAAGGTCCGGCCAGGCAGCCGGCGGCCAGGCCCGCCGAGGTGCTGAACAGCAAGCCGAGATCCGTGCCGCTGCCTGATATCGCCGCGGAGCCGATCTGTGCAAGGGATGCCATGACGGCCGCGGTGCCGATCGCGCGGGTCTCCCGGTCGCCAAATTTGTATCGGCCGGGTGCCCTTACCAGGCTGTAGGTGAAGAGAGCGAACAGGACGGTGCCGGTCAATCCGACATTAGACAGCAATGCGGCGATGAAACTGGAGGCGCGAACCGTGCCCAGTCCAGCGCCGAAAGTGGCGGTGTCGACGAATGCGATCAATGCCAGTGTGTTCCAGGCGGTGCGCTCTTCGCCGGACTGCGATTGGAGCTTGTCCGATACCGTGGTGGTCAGGAGGCCGGCGATGGAATTCCATGCATCGGGGACAAGGCTGAGCGCCGTGATGGCGCAGGGAATGAAGAACAGAGTGATCGCAAGGAACGCCACGTGCGGGGTCGTGGCGGGACCACCGACCAGGCGTTTCAGGCAGAACAGCACGAACATGCAGACAATAAAGGCGCCCGCGACATAGGCGGTTGTCGAGGTGCAGAGCACGATGGTGGGGACGATCAGAAGCGTTGCCAACCCCGCCATGCGGCCTTGGACGCGCTCCAGCCAAAGCATGAGCGTGAAGGCGAAATAAGCCAGTGCGACAGCGCCGTACATGCTGGCTTCGGGAAAGGGGCCGACGATGCGCTTGAAGCCGTGGATGGTCTCGGCCGTATGCATCGTATAATTCGCATTTCTGATGATATCGAGCACATCGGCCTGGCCGATCTGGAACGTTGCGAGGTCGATCAGCGCGAAGGCAAAACACGCGATCGATGCCAGGATCAGCTGCTGCGCGATGAAGCGGCCATATCCGAGCCGCGCAAGTCCGGCGACGACGGCGAAGCAGGCGAGGTCGCCGAGCAGATAGACGGACTGGCTCAGATTGGACGAGCCCGGAGCCAGTGGCGCCGCAATCGTCGACATCATGCCCGAGGGATCTCTGGCGGAGGAGTAAACGAGGGTGGCGCCGGCAAAGATACGGGGCAGGAAGAAGGACGACACCACGGAGAACAGGATGTAGCAGGCAAACCAGAAGCCAGGCCCCGGATAGGCGATGCTGGCGAGCATCGCCTGCGTCTGCAGCGGGCGCAGCAGGGCCGTCATGACGAGAAAGAGCACCAGAAGGTGGCTCGGCTGGATGCTGCTGCCGCCGAGAGCCGGCAGTTGCAGAGCCGCTGCGGCTCCGAGCAGCGTCGAGAGGCAAAGGGCGGTGATGGCAAAGCGCGCGCCGTTGAGCATGCTGAGCACGCCAAGCAGCAGAACGATGAAACCGATCGGATCTATCGACATGCTTCAGATCCCGCGCTGGAGTGCGAGCGGCCGAAGCATCGCTCTTGCCGAAGAGCGGCATCCAGCTTTCGGCGGGATGGGCAAGGCGAAAGCCGCCCGCTGTGGTCGATGATCACAACCGTCTCCTAGTTCGATCCCGTCTGGGATATCCAGCCGGGAGCCGGGCCACTGTCCCCGGCCACATCGGAGGACGGGACCGTCGAACTCTGTTTCTGCGGCGGCGAAGATTGCGTCTGAAGGTTCGCATCCAGGCCGACCTCGACGAGATCGTGCGGCAGCAATGCGGTTTGCTCGTCGGCCACAATGCTGCGGGAGGTTCCGTCGTCATTGCGACGCACGATCCTGTAATTTTTCTGCGCCCTGCCGAGACCCGGCGCGTCGGTGTTGATCTGGGCGAGTTGGGCGTCGTAACCCGCCTGTTCGCCCAGAAGCTGGGCCACCTGGATGTCGATCGCCGCCCTGCCGATCGCGAGATTGACTTGGTTCAGCAGGTCCTGGTTTTCGCTGTTCTGCCGGTTGACGATGTTGATCTTGGAACGGTCGGCCTCGCTGAGGCCCTGGCGCGCCGTGGTCAGGGCGACTTCGAGATCGATCAGGGTGCCTTGCGCATCCGCAACCCAGCGGTCGACCGAGACCTGGCGCGAATTGCTGACCAGGCCTTTGCTCACCAGGCTGTTGACATTGTCCAGTTCTTTCTGGGCAAGTTCGATCTGCCGTTTTTGCGAAGCGATCTTGGCTTCCAGCGACTCGGCCTGCTGGCCATAGAGACGAGTGAGGTCGTTCGCCGCTTCGATCCGGCTGGCGATGTCGACGCGCCGCAGCCGCATCAGGTTCAGTTCCTGGGCTTTCAGCTTGTCCACGTCGGGTGTTCCCAAGAGTTCGGCGGGGATTTCGAAACTCTGCTCGCCGGCGATCTCGGCGCGCAGCCGCGCCTGCCGCATCAGCAGGTCGCGCCGGTTGAGAACGGCCGTTCGATAGGCGCCGGCGGCCTGGATCCGGTCGCGCTCGAAATAGGTATTGTCTTCGCGTTCCCGCAGGAAGCCGCCGGCGATGCTGACAGCCTTCATCACCGTCATGTTGGGTTCGAAAGGATAGCGGCCGGGGGTCTGCACGGTGCCGGTGACGAAAATCGGCGCATGCTCGGCAATCTCCAGGGCGATGTACGGCTTGCCCGGAAGTGCGGACTGTTCGGCCAGCGCGGCGGCAATGGCATCGGCAAGCTGCTCGGTGGTCTTTCCATTCGCCTGCAGGTGGCCGGCGATCGGGATCGACAGATTGCCGGCATCATCAATGGTATAGACGCCGTCGAGAGCCTCCCAGCTGGCATAGCGGGAATCCGACGACCGCCATTCGACGACGCGCAGCCTGACCTTGTCTTCCGGCACGAGAGTGAATGTTTGCGCGTGGGCGACGCTCCAGCCGGTCAGGCAGCAGAATGCCAGCAAGGCGAGTGCGGCGGAGACGAGACGATCGAACGAGGATGTAGGCTGCATTGGTCTATCTCCGTTTTGCTGCGGCCGACGAGGAAGGCATCTCGCGCGGCGACGGAGTGCCGAATTCGAGAATGCGGGACGGAGAGGCGCGGCCGACAAGAAGATCGGACAGCGCCAGCAAATTGCCGTTCAAACGTCCCCACCGGTCGATCAGGCGGTCCTTCAACAGGGCGCCCGACACATTTGCCAGGATGTTGCGGCCGATCTGCGCAATTGCACGACCTTTCGACATCGTGCCTTTGCGGATCAGGTAGACCGGATTGGCGACCTGTGAATAGCCGAGTCTTCGGCCGGGCTGGCGTCCGGATCTGACGCCGAGATGCACGCCGCGGGCGCCTTCGACATGCACGGACCGGCCGTGACGGGCGATGGACCTGCTGAAATCGACATCCTCGAGCCAGCCGTAAAGCGGCAACTGCTCGTCGAAGGTCACGGCGTGCGCGATAACGGGTGCAAGGCGAACCGCCATGTTGCATCCATAGGCGTTGTAGACATCCGCCACACGCTCGGCGGCTTCGCCTGCCGTATCGAGAACCTCCAGGGCCTGCTGCATGCTGAGGCCCCCGTCGAGGACGCCGTCGGCCAGCACCTCCCCGGTGGCGATTGCCACCTCCGGCCTTGCTGCAAAGACGGCTGCCATCCGCGGCAGGAAGGTCGCGGCGGGAATGAAGTCGTCATCCAGGAAGATCAGAACGTCCGTATCAGCCGCTGCGGCCCGGATAATCCTGTTGCGCTGGGCGGTCAGGCCGCGGCTGCCGACGAAGACTTCCACATTGCGGCGGCCGGCGAGCCCGGCGGCATCCTCGATGACCGGCACGCAGACGATGAGCCGTTCCGCCTGGTGCGGCAGGCCTGTGAGATAGTCGATCGTCTCCCGCAGTATCGAAGGGCGCCCCGCCGAGGCGATCCCCAAGGCGATCCGCAAGGGACGGTTTTGTGTTGTTGCTTCTGCCGAAGGTGAGATCATGATTCTACTCTCTTCGGTGCATGGTTGATGATCGCGCCAACGATCTCGGCGCCAACATTGCGCATGGTGTCGATGACGCGCACGGTATCGTCGATCGAGGTGTGCCCATGCGAGGTGACGACGAGGACGCCATCCAGCTCCGGCGCAATGGCACTGGCATCGGGGGAAGCCGAGAATGCGGAAATATCGACGAATATGGCGTCGAATTCCTTTTTCAGCTCAGCGAAGCTCAACTGCGTGCGGCGGGAACTTAGGCGAACGGCCGGCGTCACTGCTTCCACCTTGCCGAGCGGAAGGAATTTCAGGGTTGGGGTGAGGGACAACGCTGCCGTGTGGATCAGCGCGCCATTATCGAGAACATCGACGAGGCCTGCGGAACTATGGGGCGCGATCGATTTGCTGAGCGAGGATGTCTGGGCAGCCGCGTCGATCAGCAGTGTGTGCGATCCTGAAAGCGACGATAGCACCGCCAGTTCGCATGCAATGGTCGATGCCCCGCTGCCGGGGTCGACGGCGACTACCCCGATGACGACGCGGCGTTTGCGCCGAAGACCGACGATGGTTGCGCTCAATTCCGCCATGCCGGGAATAACAGCATAGGCGGCCGTGTCGCCGCTGCCCGTGCCGTCGGCGAGGAACCCGCCAGGATGCCCAATCCGGTTCTGCTTCGACCTCGCCAGCAAGGTGACGATGGATACTCCGCCGGCATCGGCAATCTGCTGAGGACGGACGATCCGGCGGTCGCCGGCGTGCCTGATCATGGCGAGCGCCAGGCCGGCGCCGAGGCCGACCGCCCCGGCAAAGGCAATGATGAGCGTGCTGCGCGGCCTTGCCTTCGAAAGAGGCAGCGTGGCCCGCGAGACGATCGTGGCGTCGGAGACGGGGTAGGTTATGCGCTGCTTGGCTTCGGTAAGCTGGGTCAGCGTGCTTTCATAAAGGGTGCGGCGGGCATCCGTCGCGCTCTGCAGCTCCGCAAGCTTGAACTGGTCGCGCGGATTGCTGTTGAATGTGTTCAAGGCGCTGGAGGCATCGGCCAGTCCGCGCTGCTGCTCCCTGATGAATTTTTCCAGCCAGTCGCTGTATTGGCGGGAAGCATCGGCCTTCATTGCGATATTCTTCTGGATATATTGCCTGGCGAGCGTATCGGCGATGGCGACGGCCTTCTGAGGGGTCGACGATGCAGCTGATATTTCGATGATTGTCGAACTCCCGATCCGGCGGATGTCCATCATGCTTTGCAGCGTGGCGATCGCCAGGTCGTGGAGCCGTTCCTCCTCCGTTCGCGGTCTGGCTGGCGTTTCCGTTCGCATGCCTGCCGTTTCCTGCCCCGTATCCACTTGAGCAGACAGTCCCAAAAGCCAGTCCTTCGCCTTGTCCAGCAGCGAAGGTTTCCAATCCACGAAGTCGGGATCGCTATCGAGATCGAGCGCCCTTACCGTCCCGCCGATGACATCGCTCGATCTGGCAATCTCCAGCTGCCCTTCTATGAAGGCGTCTTCTGCAAAGGCTCTTTGAGCTTCGGAGCTGTTCACCTGGGGGAAGATCACAAGTTGGGTGCTGGCAACGTAAGTCGGCTCGGCGGTGAGAAGATAGCCGCCGGCGATTGCAAGAAAGGCAAAGGTCGTGGCCACGATCCATAGCCAGCGCATTCTGAGAAAAAACAGCATGTCCCGCAGGGCCAGCGGCGAGTTCCCGCCAGCGGCTGCGGCGGCAGGCAGGGATATCGGGGAAACACCGCTGAAGATCGTGCTTGAGGTCATGTCGTCCTAGTCCAAAAATGACGGGATTGCGGATTAACGAGCTACTGGCAGCTTGGAAGGGACGAGGGGGGCAGCCTATCTTCGGCTTGGGGCACGATCGGCAGCTCTCCCATTTTAGTGCTCAGTACGAGCCACGCTGCGAAAACAGAGCGGGGATGGTCTTGGCGATGATGATCAAGTCCCGGCCGAGCGACCAGTTGTTGAGGTAGTGAACGTCGAGCGAAACCCGGTGCTCGTAGCTGACATCGTTGCGCCCGCTGGTCTGCCAGTGACCGGTCAGTCCAGGACGGACGGCCATGTAGGCCCAGATATGCTCGCCGTAACGCGGCAATTCCTCGGCGGTGACCGGCCGAGGGCCGACTAGGCTCATTTCACCACGCAGGACATTGAACAGCTGGGGGAGCTCGTCGAGGCTCGACCGCCTGAGGATATCGCCGACGGCCGTGATCCTCGGATCATCCTTCAGCTTGTGCGTCGCTTCCCATTCGCTGCGCGCAGCCGGGCTGTTCTGCAGCAATTCGGCAAGCTGAGCGCTCGCATCGGTCTTCATCGTCCGAAATTTGAGGCATCCGAACGGCGCTCCGCCGAAGCCGATGCGCTTATGGGAATAGAAGACCGGGCCGCGATCGGAGCACTTCACGATCATTGCGACGAAGAGCAGAAGTGGGGAAAGCAGGATCAGGGCGGTGACCGCCATCAGAAGGTCGAGCGCGCGCTTGGATGATCGGGCGGCTGCACGCGGCTGGGACGCATGGATGTCGCCGCCTTCCGCAGGCCGTCCGACACGCGACCATGCCTCGAAACTATGTGCTTCCAATGCCATCGGGGGTCTCCAAAACTTTCCGATTAAGAACCGTTCAAACTTTGCTGCGCCGCACTCTGGTTGTCTGTTACCAAGGTCATAATCCTTAATAAATTCTTTATGCTAATAAACGGTCAGAACAGAATTCCGATTGTGTCATTCGGTATTTTATTTTCATTCTAAATAAGAATGTAATCTACAAAATTGTGATTAATCAACGAAGGAAAATTTATATTTGTGACGTCAAAATTTGGTCAATTGCCATTTTTGATTAGAAAGACTTTTTAATAAGCTCATATTTATATAGAGATGAGCATTATTTGAGCATGTCTATGTTTTGATTGCGGCATGTGATGTATTTATGGCCCTGACTGACTGAAGTTTCAATATTTATTCTGTATAGTTGTGAAGTCGTTTGACTTGTGTGTTAAGCTATTTTAAATAATGCAGTGCAGCATCCTTATCGTTATTCGAGTATTGGAGTTATGCGCATGGACGGGGTGACACACGCATCTGATCGCCGGGCCGGCATCGGCAGGGCGGCGATATCGGCCGGCGGCGGCATTCATCTCGGCAGCCGCATAGTGCTCGACGATGAATTTCTTTCCTGCCGTTCGAGCGTCCGACGTTTCCGGCGCGGCGAGGTCATTGCCGGGGCAGGCGTCCTGATCGACATGTTCGCGCGCGTGCATTCAGGGGTGGTCAGTGCCAGCACGATGCTGCCCGATGGCAGGGAATTCATTGTCGAGATCATTCCGAAATCAGGCCTGATCGGCGAGCTCGAGGTGCTGCGCAGGCAGACACTGAGCCTCGAATATCGAGCCGGCTCCAACTGCGAGCTGCATTTCTTCGATGGTCGCCTGCTGCGCGATATGTATGCCAGCGATCCCGCCTTCCGCGAAAAGGTCTTTTCCAGGGCGCTGGCGCGTATTTCGGAGCTCGAGCTCCGGATCATTGCGAATGCGGCGTCAAGCCTGCAGTCGAGGCTGGCCAGCACGCTGCTGCGGCTTTCGGCTGTTTACGGAAAAGACGCGGCAAACAGCGGGGACGAACTGATCATCTCGCAAAATGACCTGGCCGCGACGCTGCCGGCGTCGCGCGAGAAGGTCAATCAATGCCTGCGGCGCCTGCGGGAAGGCAAGATCATCGACGGTGGCCAGGGCAAGATCCGCATTCTCAACCGCAAGGCGCTGGAGGCCTGTGCCAACGGCGCGGTTTCGGTGAAGTAATGCACCCGCCGCTTTCCGAGGGCATCCGATCCACCGCTGGCGCCGGCCGCCGTTTTTCCGGCCCCCGCGCTGCAAAGATCGACCGCGTGGTCGTCATCGACGACTATTCGGTGGCCAGAGGCGGCGCGACAGGCCTGGCGGTGCTGTCCGCCAAGCTTTTCCGCGGGCTCGGCATCCCCGTGACCTATATTTGCGGGGATGACGCCGCCAATGCGGAGCTTGCCGCACTCGGGGTCTCGATGGTCGGGCTGAACAGCCTCGACCTGCTCAGCGCCGAGCGTACGAAGGCGTTCGTCACGGGTATTCACAACGGCGCCGCCGTCCGCATGGTGGCGAACTGGATTGCCGAAAAGGATACCGCCAACACCGTCTACCATGTGCATGGCTGGCACCAGATCCTGTCTCCCGCGATTTTCAGAGCGCTGGCGCCGGTCGCCGGACGATGCATGGTTCACGCACATGATTTCTTTACGGCCTGCCCCAACGGTGCCTTCTTCGACTATCAGGCGCAGGAAATCTGCCGGCGACGCCCGCTTGGCGGAGGCTGCATTGCGACGGCGTGCGACAAGAGAAGTTATGCGCACAAATTGTGGCGGGTCGCCCGTGGCTCGAATATCCTCCGGCTCTTGAAGGGACAGGCCGATTTCGGTCGGATCATCCTGCTGCACGAAAAGATGGCGAGCTTTCTCGTCGGTGCCGGTTATCGGCCCGATCGGCTGACGACGATCCGCAATCCCGTCGCTCCCCTCTCCATCAAACGCATCGAGGCTGAGGCCAACGACGAGTTCGTGTTCATCGGGCGGCTGGACGAGGAGAAAGGTGTCGAGGATGCCGTCGCCGCCACGCGCAAAGCCGGCGTCAGGCTCTGCGTGATCGGGGACGGGCCGCTAATGCCGCGGGTCGCAGCGTCAGGAGATCATGTCAGGGCCGTCGGCTGGCAGTCGCATGAAGAGATCGGCCCGACCATCCGCAAGGCGCGTGCGCTGCTGATGCCCTCGCGCTATCCCGAGCCGTTCGGTCTCGTCGCGATCGAGGCGGCCAGGAGCGGTCTGCCGGTCATCATGTCGCGCAGCGCCTTTCTCGCCGAAGAAATGGAAAGAGCCGGCATGGCGGTTGCCTGCGATACGGCAGATGAAAGCGCCTTCGCCGAAAGTTTGACGCGGTTCAGTCAAATGCCGAGACAAGAGGTTCGCGTCATGAGCGAGCGGGCTTTCCGGCTGTCGCCGGATCTCGCCTCGACACATGAGGAATGGCGCGACGCGCTGCTTGCCGAATACCACAGCCTGATTTCGACGAATGCGGTTTTTGAGCCCGCAGACGGTGCGGTGATACAAGGAGTATTCAGTTGACCCTTAAAGCAACGACCTCTCTTACCGACGCGAGGGCATTTCTGACCGATGCGCCCGTTATGGCGAAAAGACGCGTCGCCGAGGCGGGAAGCACGAAAGAGATTGGGAAACTTCGGGTCGCGATCGTGCATTACTGGCTCGTTTCGATGCGCGGCGGCGAGAAGGTTCTGGAAGAGCTGTGCCGCATGTTTCCGCAGGCCGACATCTTCACCCTCGTCTGCAACCGGGACCGCATCAGCGATTTTCTGAAGACGCGCAACATCCGCACGTCCTTCCTGCAGAAAATCCCCGGCGCCCAGCGGCACTATACCAAGATGCTGCCGCTGATGCCGTTTGCGCTCGAGCAGTTCGATTTGCAGGATTACGACCTGGTGCTGTCGAGCGAATCCGGGCCTGCCAAAGGCATCATCACCCGCGCCGACGCTCTCCATGTCTGCTACTGCCATTCGCCGATGCGCTACATCTGGGATCAGTTCCATGTCTATCGCCATGGCTTGCCCTGGGCGGGCCGCGCCTTGATGTCGATTACCGCGCCCATGCTGCGCGCCTGGGACGTGACGACGTCGTCGCGCGTCGATGTGTTCGTCGCCAACTCCGATTATGTCGCAAGCCGCATTCGCCGCTTCTACGACCGGGACTCCGTCGTGATCCATCCGCCCGTTGCGGTCGACGATTTTGCCGTGGGCAAGGGGAAAGGCGAATTCTACCTCTATGCAGGACAACTGACCACCTACAAGCGGCCGGATATTGCGGTGCGCGCCTGCACCGAGGCCGGCCGGAAACTGGTGGTGATCGGCGAGGGCGAACAACTCCCTTATCTGAAGTCGATCGCCGGACCGACCGTTGAGTTTCTCGGCCATCAGCCCTTCCACGTGCTGCGCGACCACCTGTCGCGGTGCCGGGCGCTGTTGTTTCCGGGAACGGAGGATTTCGGCATCCTGCCGGTGGAAGCGATGGCGTCAGGGCGGCCGGTTTTGGCCTTCGACGCCGGCGGCGCCCGGGAAACCGTGTCCGCGCCGCAGGTGGGCTTTCGCTTCGCCGAGCAGACGACGGAAGCTCTTTTGGAAACGATGGCGGCATTCGAAGAGGTTGAGGACGATATCGATCCGCATGCAATCCGCGCGCACTCGCTGAAATTCTCCGCCACCGTATTCCGCGATCGTCTGTCCGGCCTCATCGAGCAACAGCTGTCCAGCCATGGAGACGGATCTGCCGGCCTCTTCGGAAGACGGCCGGGTTGAGGCGAAGGAACGGAACAGCCCGCTTTGCCGCGCACCGCCTGAAATCGTCTCAAACCCCTCGACGAGGAATAGATTAACAGATCATGGCAAGCGTATCCCAGAGGACGGCAACGGCGAGCATTTGGACCATCAGTGGAAAATTCCTCGCGCGCATGCTCGATTTCGTCAGCCTTCTTGTTCTGGCAAGGCTGTTGAGCCCTGCGGATTTCGGCCTGGTCGCCATTGCGACGTCGGTCCTGGTCATCGTCGAAGCGATCCTGGATCTGCCGTTGACGCAGGCGCTGATGCGTCAACCGGCGCCTTCGGACGAGATGTTCGCCACGGCCTTCACTCTCAGCCTGCTGAGGGGGCTCGCCATCAGCCTGCTGATGATGACCATCTCCTGGCCGATGGCGCTGATCTATGACGATTCCCGGCTTTTCGCCCTTGTCGCCGTTCTGTCGATCGCGCCTGCCATGCGCAGCATGGTCAGTCCGCGCATGGTTCTTTTCATGCAGCGGTTCGATTTCAAACGCGAGTTCGTGCTCGATCTCATCGCCAAGGGATCGACATTGCTGTTCGGGGTGGGTGTAGCTGTGGCGACAGGCAGCTACTGGGGGCTGGCGATCGGAGCGGTGGCCGGCCCGACAGCGGCGATGATCACTTCCTATGTCTTTGCGCCGATGCGGCCGACCTTCAGCCTTTCCGAATGGAAGCATTTTCAGGACATGATCAGCTGGAATACCGTGTCGCAGGTGCTGAATTCGATCAATTGGCAACTGGACCGGCTGCTTCTGCCGCGTTTTACCGGCCTGTCGACGTTCGGCGCCTTCAGCGTCGCCGACAATATCGCGGGCATTCCGTATCAGACCTTCGTCGGGCCGTTGCTGCGTCCGCTGATGGCGGCCTTCTCCACGGTCGAAGACCGCCGCAACCTGGTTGCCGCCTATCTGAAGGCGACGACTGCGATCACCTTCGTCGCGGCCCCCGTTCTCATCGCGCTTGCCCTTCTCGCCGAGCCGACCGTGCGGATCCTCGTCGGCGAGAAATGGGCATCGTCCGCGCCGATTCTGCAATGGCTGTGCCTTGTCAGCCTGCTCGGTCTTCCCACGAACATGATGCCGCCATTGGCCATGGTCATGAACCATACCCGTTATGTCGCTCTCAGGATGTTCGTCGAGTTCGCCGTCAGGGTGCCGGTCACCATTCTGGGCATCGCCTATTCTCAGGTGGCCGGGGCGCTCGGCGCGCGGATCGTGGCAGTCCTCGTCGCCTATGGCGCGTCGCTCGTCATCACGCGGCGGCTGATCGGCGCAACTTTTGCCGCGCAATTGAATTCCTTTTGCCGGCCGCTGGCCGCAAGCCTGCCGATGATCGCTTTCCTGCTCTGGCTGGAGCCGATGCTCGTCGCCATGCCTGTCGGTCTCAATCTTATCGTCAGCGTCGCGCTTTGCGGCGGGGCGGCAGCGGCAATTTTCTGGGCTTTCGCCTTGCTGCTGTGGCAGATCGTGGGAAGGCCCGATGGCATTGAGACCATAGTCGTTCAAAGGCTGATGCCGCGACGAAACGGGGTGCTCACCTCATGATCGAGACAAGTGCAGTCGAGTGATTGGTTTGGCGTTTTTCGGAGAGCAGAATGCGTTACGGGATATTTTCTAAGGGTTTGGGTCTGCTTGTCGTTCTTGGTCTGGGTGCGTTGCCCGGCCAGCCGAGCGTCGCCCAGGAACCGCTCAATATCAATGCGTATCAGCTGACGTTCGAGGAGAGTTTCGACAGCCTCGACGTTTCTGCCTGGGGAGAGAAAAGCTCCCGCTGGATCGCCCATACGCCTTGGAACGGCGATTTCGGAGATGCCCGTTTCACCGATCCTGCTCCCGGCTTTCCGTTTACCACCGATCAGGGAATTTTGAAGATCGAAGCGCGCAAGGAGGCCGACGGGACCTGGCGCTCGGGCTTGCTGTCGTCGGTGAACCCGAAGGGCGAAGGTTTCTCGCAGCAGTTCGGCTATTTCGAAGCACGCATGAAGCTGCCGCCGGGCAAGGGCGTCTGGCCGGCCTTCTGGCTGATCGGGCTCGACCGGTCGAAATACACCGCCGAGATCGACGTGCTGGAATATTACGGACGCGCGCCCTACGAATTCAGCATGGGTTTTCATATCTGGCGTCAGAGCCAGGGCGGCCAGAACTCGACCGGCGGCTATTGGAAAACGGTTGAGGACGGAATTTTAAACAGCGAATATCATACCTACGGCGTCGATATCCAAGCCGACAAGACGACATTCTATCTGGATCGCCAGTACCTCTGGAGCTTCGACACTCCGGAGGAGTTCCACATGCCGTTCTATCCGCTGGTCAATCTGGCGCTCGGCTCGGGATGGCCGATCGATGAAACGCCGAACCCTTCCATTCTGCTCGTCGACTATATCCATGTTTACAAGCGAAAGCCTGCCGACGCCGCCAATTGAACGAGAAGTGCATGGCGCCCTGGCCGGCCTATTGCGCAGGGAGGCAGCTGAGGCCGGTTTCCGGATCGAAAAGATGCATTGCCTCCTCGTCGAAGAAGAGGGTCAGTTTTTCGTTGTCGCGGATCGGCGTGCGCGGTGGCAGGCAGGCCATCAGCCGCTGATTTCCGGCAAAGGCTGTGATGACGAGTTCCGGGCCGGTCAGTTCGGCGACCTCCGCGGTTGCCTCGATCGACAGGCCGGTGCCGGCGGTGCGAAGCGCCTCGGGGCGGACGCCGAGGACGAGATCGCGGCCATCGCCGGCCGCATCGCGGAAACGGGCGGGCAGAGGCAGGCCGGCATCGGAGCCGGAAAGCACCAAGCGACCGTCACGCACTGTCGCCTTCAGCAGGTTCATCGGCGGAGCGCCGACGAAGGTGGCGACATAGAGCGTTGCCGGATAGTTGTAGATCTCTTCGGGTGTGCCGAGCTGCTCGATGCGGCCGTCGCGCATGACGGCGATGCGGCTTGCCAGCGTCATCGCCTCGATCTGGTCATGGGTCACATAGACGACGGTGGTCTTCAGCATCTGGTGAAGCCGCTTGATTTCGGTGCGCATTTCCATGCGCAGCTTGGCGTCGAGATTGGAGAGCGGCTCGTCGAACAGGAAGACCTCAGGCTTGCGCACCAGCGCGCGGCCGATCGCGACACGCTGGCGCTGGCCGCCGGAAAGCTGGCTCGGCTTGCGCTCGAGGAGGTTTTCGATCTGCAGAAGTTTTGCGGCATCGCGTACCGCCCTGTCGCGCTCTTCCGCCGGCACCTTGCGCATTTCCAGGCCGAAGCCGATGTTCCGCTGCACCGTCAGATTGGGGTAGAGCGCGTAGGATTGAAAGACCATGGCGATGTCGCGGTCTTTCGGATGCACGCCGAGCACCGAGCGCCCGCCGATCCTGATATCGCCGCTCGTCGCCTCGGCAAGGCCGGCGATGATGTTCAGGAGCGTGGACTTGCCGCAGCCCGACGAGCCGAGCAGCACGAGGAATTCACCGCTTTCCAGCGAGATGTCGATGCCTTTCAGCGTCTCGACTTCGCCATAGGTCTTGCGGATATTCTGGATGTCGAGCGCGCTCATGACACGGGTTCCTGAAGGGATGACGGATCACCGTAGCTGCGGGGCAGGGTGGAGATGGCGCGCGAGGCGACCTCGGTCCCCGCTGTCAGGCAAGAGATCAAAGGTTCATCCTTTGCCAGCGCGGCGAGGAAGGCGGCGTTGAAGACGTCACCGGCGCCGATCGTATCGACGACCGCGACGAGGGGTGCCTCCACCGACACCAGCAGGCCATCCGGCCCGATGGCGATGGCGCCGTCCGGGCCGCGTTTGACGACGACGATCGCGCCTTCCGGCATGTGCGACCGGATCTCGCGGGCGGCCTCGATCGGAGCGGCGATGCCGGCAAGCGTCGTCGTCTCGACCTCGTTCAAGAGCGCGATGCCGCTGCGGGAAAGCCAGGCTTTTGTCGCCGCGCAATTCTCTTCCGTCCAGCCGTCGAGCGGCCAGCCGGTGTCGAGCGCGACGGTGATGTCATGGCGCTCGGCCCAGTCGAAGAGAGCGCCATATTCCCTCGTCAGATCGTCGGTCAGAAAGGCGCCGCAGAGAAGCGCATAACCGCCCCGGAGCTTTGCGCCGTCGACGACGGCGAAGACGTCGGCGAGGCTGAAGCGCGGCAGGTGGCCCGTCGTCGTGAAGAATGTGCGCTCGCCATCCGGATGGGTGATGCCGACGGAAAGCGTCGTCTTCTCGGGGCGGACCGGCCACTTCTCGGCACGATGCCCGAAGGCTTCGGCGAGCCAACGGCCGAACTGGTCGCTGCCGATATTGGCGGCGATCTCGAATTCGATGCCGAGCGCCTGCCAGGCGAGCGCGCTGTTGCCGGCTGCTCCGCCGACCCTGAGCTCGTCATGATCGACGATGATTTCCGTCCCGGCCTTCGGCCAGGGGGCGGCCGGTCCGAGGATGAGGTCGACATTGACGTTGCCGATGACTGCAAGCGGCCGCATTCATTCACTCCGGGTAATCTTGGTGGAACGGACCGGCGTTCCGGCATTGTCGACGCGGGCGTCGGCGAAGGCGATCATCAGCCGCTGGGCAACCGGCAGCATGGTGAAGATCGCGGCGAGGCCCGTTGCAGGTGCAAAGCGGATGGTCACCGCCCCGGCGACCGGGGCTTCGCTCGAGGCGTCGAACAGGACGACGGGCGCGCCGGTCTCGACGGCGGATACCGCCATTGCGGTGACGAGGCCTGATGTCTCGTCCAGGCCGCGGAACAGCACGAGGCCGATCTCCGGTCCCAGCATCTCCATAGGGCCGTGGCGCAGCTGACCGCCTTCAAGAGAAAAGCAGGGGCGGCGCGACAGCTCCGTCAAGCCGAGCGCCAATGCCTCGGCGACACCCTGCAGGCGGCGGCCCGAGGTGACGACGGTCGCGACGTTTTCGAGCGCGGCCAGCGCCGCGGCGATGTCATGGTCTTCGGGCGTCCTGAGCATGGCAAGTGCGGCGGCGGGATCTTCGCCGAGGGCGGAAAGGATTGCCAGATGCAGGGCGAAGGTCACCGTCAGGCTGCGGGTGGCGGCGAAGGCAAGCTCGGTGCCGCCGCTGCCGACCAGCGACGGGGCGGTTCTTGCGAGGAAGGAGCTGGCTTCCAGTGTCAGGCCGAAGGTTTCCGCCGTGCCGCCGGTCTCTTCGAACCAGCGCAGGACCTCGGCGCTCTCGCCGGATTGCGAGGTAACGAAGATCGTCCTGTCGGTGATCGGCAGCGGCTGGCCGAGCTGTTCGGACAGCGGCAAGGCGACGGCATCGATGCCGAGGGCCCGGTAGAGCGGCTCGACGGCGCGGTTCACCGCATGCGAGCCGCCCATGCCGAGCAGGAGCAGCCGGCTGGTTTTCTCAAGCGAGGCGGCGGTTCTTTCCGCCATCGGTGCCGCGGCTTCATAGGAGGCGAGCGCATCGGCGTGCTGACGGGCCATCTCGCGGTCGATCGCCGCGAGCCCGGCCGGTCGGATTCTGTCTGTTGTCATCGTCATCCCTTGACGCCGCCGCTGGTGAGCCCTGAAATCAGGGCGCGTTGCATGACGAGACCGATCAGCACCGGGGGCAGGGCGGCGAGCACGCCTGCCGTGGCGATCAATCCGTAATCGGAAACGCGGCCGCCGGCGAGATCGGCAATGGCGACGGTCAGCGTCTTGGCGCGCTGGTCCGAGGTGAAGAGCAGCGCATAGAAGAATTCATCCCAGGCAAGCAGGAATGCGAAGAGGCTCGATGTCGCGACCACAGGGGCGGCGAGCGGCAGCGTGATGATCCTCAGCGTCTGGAACAGGCCGGCGCCATCGATCATCGCGGCGGATTCGATCTCGCGCGGGATGGAATCGAAGCCGGATTTCATCAGCCATGTGGTGAAGGGGGCGAGGATGGTCAGATAAACCAGGGCAAGTCCGAAGACGTTGTTGAGCATGCCGAGATGGGAAAGACCCATATAGAGCGGCACGGCGAGCGCCACCGGCGGCAGCATATAGGTGGCGATCACCATCGACAGCGACCATCCCACAGAGGGCGTGCGCGACACTGCCCAGCCGGCCGGAATGGCAAGCGCGATGGCGGCGATCGTCGCCATGCCCGCCACCTCGATGCTGTTGCGCAGCGACGAGGTGAAGGCGGCGCCGGCGCTGTTTTCCAGCGTCGAAAGCAGGACGGCGTAACGGGAGAAATCCGCCGTTTGCGGCCACCAGCGCAGCGGCTTTGCGGCAAGGTCGGCGGCCGGCGAGATGCTCATGATGAACAGCCACAGGATCGGTGCCAGGATGACGGCGGCAAGCAGCAGCGCGCAGATGTAGATGAAGGCTGAGAAGAGCGGATTTTGGCGTTCCATCAGGCCGCACTCCCGGCGGTCTTGCGCACCAGGGCGGCATAGCCGGCGGCAAGCAGCGTCACCAGCAGCGTGACGATCAGGGCCAGCGATGCGCCTGAGCCCGCCCGCTGAAAGGAGAAGGCTTCCTGATAGACGAGGATCGACAGCGTGCGCGTGCTGTTGGCCGGGCCGCCGTGGGTCATGACCCAGATGATGTCGAACACCTTGAAGGCCTCGATCGTGCGCAGCACCAGCGCCACCATCAGCGGCCCGGCGAGATAGGGCAGGATGACGAAGCGGAAGCGGGCGAAAGCGCCGGCGCCGTCGACGAGCGAGGCGGCGGTGATGTCGCGCGGTACGGCCTGGAGTGCGGCCAGCGCGATCAGCGCCACCAACGGGAAGTTTTTCCAGCAGTCGGCGACGATGAGGGCGGCCAGCGCCGTGCCCGGCTCGCCGAGCCAGGAGCGGTAGGCATCGAGTAGGCCGAGTTGGGTCAGGGCGGCGTTGAGTGCGCCGTATTCCGGATTGTAGATCAGCCGCCAGAGCGTGGCGTTGACGACGGTCGGCAGCGCCCAGGGCAGGATCATAAGGGCGCGAAGCGCGGTGCGGCCGCGAAATTGCTGGTTCAGCAGCAGGGCGGCCAGCACGCCGATCACCATTTCGGCGGCGACCGAGACGATTGCGAACCATGCGGTGGTAGCGAGCGTGCGCTGAAAATTCGAGCCGGAGAGCATCTTGGCGTAATTGTCGATGCCGACGAAGCTGCCTTCAGTGCCGACGAGCTTGGCATCGGTGAAGGAAAGGCCGACGGTATCGATCAGAGGCCAGCCGATGACCGAGATCATGACCACGAGAAGCGGCAGCATCAAAAGCCACGCGCGCGTTGTCAGCCATGTGCCGGACATCGAGGCGACCCTTCTTCATTCATGGTTTTGGAGACCGGGCGGCGAGGCGCCGCCCGGGGCTTTGGGGGCTGCTCAGAGACCGCTATTGTCGGCGGCCGACTTCAGCGCGTCCTCCGGCGCGGACTGGCCGAGCAGCGATTCCTGGATTGCCTGCTGCAGCGCCGTGGAAAGCTCCTGATATTTCGGCGTCGTCGGGCGCGGATACATGGCGGCAAGGCCGACCTTGGCGGCGGAGATCAGTTCTTCCTGGCCTTTGGTGACACCAGGATCCTCGTAGGAGGAGGCCCAGATCGGCAGGCTGAGCTTGGCATAGGCATTTTGTGTGGCCTGCGAGGTCATGAAGGTGATGTATTTCCAGGCCTCGTCGGGATGCTGGCTGGCAGAGGTGATGCCGAGGCCCATCGAGCCGTTGACGGCCGACGCCTGGCTTTTGCCGGCAACGCCCGGTGCCGGCACGACGCCGACCTTGCCCGCGACCTTGCTGTCCTTCGGGTCGTTGGCCATGTTGTACATGTAGGTCCAGTTCAGCGCGAAGGCGGCATCGCCGTTTTCGAAGACCTTGCGGACGTCCTCTTCCAGGAACTCCTTGGAGTTGGGATTGGTCAGGCCGGAGGAATAGCTGGAGACCATGTATTTCAGCGCATCGAGGCCGCCACCGGTCTGGAAGGCCGGCTTGCCGTCCTTGAGGAAATCGCCGCCATAGGCGCTGACGAGGGTGGTGTAGTCGCAGATCGCGGCTTCGGCCTGCGACCAGCTCCAGGCGATCGGGGTGGCGAGCAAGCCCTTGTCCTTGATCGCCTTCGCCTGCTCGGTCAGCTCGTCCCAGGTCTTCGGCGGCGCCTTGATGCCGGCCTTTTCGAGGATTTCCTTGTTGTAGAACAGGTATTTGGTGTCGAGGATCCACGGCATGCCGTAATATTTGCCGTCATACTGCACGGTGGTCCAGGCGCCCGGCAGCACACCCTTCTTCATCTCCTCGGTAATGCGGGAGGAGACGTCGACTAGCACCTTGTTGGTGGCGTATTCGGCCGGCCAGATGACGTCGAAAAGCACGACGTCGTAACCGCCGCCGGAGCCCTGCGCCAGCACCGTTTTGTCGTGCAGACCTTCATAGGGAACGAATTCGAGATTGACTTTGATGTCGGGGTTCGCCTTGGCGAAGGCGTCGGTCATGGCGCGCACGTCGGCCTCGCTATAGGCGGCCTGTGCCATGAAAAGCGCGTTCAGGGTCGTTTCGGCGAAAGCATGCGGGGCAAGCGATGCGCCGATCAAGGCCGCACCCAGAAGCGTCTTGGTAAGAGATTTCAGCATTGCAGCCTCCAGTTTGTGACATTTACGCATTGCCGAGGGCGGCCCTCCGCCATCGGTATCGAGAAATCGTCTCGGAGCGTCGTCGGAGCCGTAGTCGGCATCCTGCGTTCCCTGGAACTCTCCGGTCCCTTATTAAGTCAATTGTCTTGACTTATTACTTCTTGAACATTCTACTGGAGTCAAGAGGCAATTGCACATGAATGACGTCAGGCCGATCCGGGCCAAGAGCGGCACCAACCACGAAGGCACCAGCGCGCATAACCGGCGCGTGATGATCGATGCCTTGAGGATCAACGGTCAGCTTTCACGGGCCGATCTGGCGCGGGCAACGTGGCTGACCAAGCAGACGGTGTCCAATATCATCGAGGAACTCGATCGCGATGGGCTCGTCCGTTCGCAGGAGCCGGTGCGCAAGGGCAGGGGGCAGCCCTCGACGCCCTATCGGCTGGTGCCCGAAGGCGCCTTCGCGATCGGCCTGCAGATCGACCGGCATGTGACGCGGGCGGTTGCCGTCGATCTCATCGGCAGCGTTCTCGTGCGCGCAGAAGCCGGCCTCCCGCCAGGAGGCCCGTCGACGGGAACAAAGGTCATCCTCGATCTTGTCGCCGATGTGCGTTCCAGGCTGGCCGGCATCGTCCAGCAGTCTGAAAAGCGGCTGGTCGGCCTCGGTGCCGCCATGCCGGGACCCTTCGGGGTGGCAGGCAGCGGCGACGATCCGTGGATGATGGAGGCCTGGCAGAAGTTTCCGCTGCTGGACACACTGACCGCCGGCACCGGCCTCGATGTCGGCCTGCAGAACGATGCGGCGGCGGCGGCGACCGCCGAGCGTATGGTTGGAGCCGCCCATGGTCTCGACCATGCCGTCTGCCTCTTCGTCGGCTACGGCATCGGCGCCGGCCTTATCCTGAACGGCGAGCTCTACTGCGGCGCCAACGGCAATGCCGGCGAGATCGGCATGGCGCTGCTGTTTGCCGACGGCAAATCGACGCCGCTCGAACATCGCGCTTCGCTCGCCTCGCTCTATCAGCATCTCTCGGCCGATCCTGCCGCTCCCGACCTCCATGCGCGCATCAACGACCTTGCCTCAAGGGGCGATCCAAGCATCGAGACCTGGATCGAGGCGGCGGCGGCAGACCTGCGCTGGAGCATCCATCTCATCGAAACGGTTTTCGATCCGCAGACCGTGATCCTCTGCGGCAGTGCGCCGGAAGCGCTGGTGAACATGTTGATAGCGGCCATCGGCCCGTTGCTGCCCTCAATCGCTGAACGACCCGGTCGCATGCTGCCGCGCCTGCAGCCCGGCATGGCCGATCCCTGGTCGGTGGCAATAGGCGCTGCCGCTGGGCCGATCAGCCGCGCATTCGATCCCCGTTTTGCTGCAATTTTGAAGGATTTCCTCTAATTCCAGGGCTGGAACCAGGCGTTGCACAGCAGTGCAAGGGCTAAGAGATAACCGAATCTGCAAGTTTTCATGCGCGAGTATTCGCCAATAGCGATGCTGCATCGCAATATAGGCAAATATTGAAAACCCTTGATAATCCTGATTATTCGCATACAAATATAATTGTTCGGCAGTGCGCTGGGGAGGCTGGCGAGGCTTCTCTAAATATAGCCTCGGCTGTGGCAAATAACATTCGAATGAAGGTTTTGTGACGGCACGATTTCGATCGTTTCATGTCATGTAATATTCATTGGCCGCGGCAATATGGACCAGCTAATAGGGCGTGCGCCGAAAGTGCGCGTCCCTTTTACGTTCGAGGTTCTCATGCGATCCAAGCTTCTCGGCGCCGTTGGCGCCCTTCTCGCTACAGCGTTTCTTGCCGGTCCCGCTGCCGCTGCCGATAAGACCAAGATTGACTTCTGGTTCGGCAATTCCGGCGACATCGCAAAGCGCGTCCAGGAACAGTGCGATCGGTTCAACCAGTCCCAGGCCGATTACGAAGTCGTCTGCACCAGCCAGGGCAGCTACGATGCCTCCCTGCAGAACACGATCGCCGCCTTCCGCGCCGGCAAGCAGCCGACCATCGCTCAGGTCTCCGACGCCGGCACGCTCGACATCATGCTTTCCGGCGCCTACTACCCGGCCAACCAGCTGATGACCGACATGGGCTACACCGTCGACTGGAAGGATTATTTCTCCGGCATCGCAAACTATTATGCGACGTCGAAGGGCGAGATGTATTCCTTCCCCTTCAACTCCTCGACCGCGCTGCTCTACTGGAACAAGGACGCCTTCGCCAAGATCGGCAAGGACCATGCTCCGGCCACCTGGCAGGAAGCCGGCGAAGATTTCAAGGCTCTGAAGGATGCCGGTTATGCCTGCCCGCTCGCCTTCGACATCTCCAACAACGAAGTCTGGCAGTATATCGAGCAGTTCGAAGCCGTGAACGGCGAAGCAATCGCAACGAAGAAGAACGGCTTCGAAGGCCTCGACGCCGAGCTGACCTACAACAAGAACCCGCTTCTCGTCAGCTACATCAAGGACCTCAAGTCCTGGTACGACAACAAGCTGGCCTTCATCAAGAACAAGGCCGTCGGCCAGACCTTCGTCGAAGCCTTCGCCGCCGGCGATTGCCAGGTCATCCTGACCTCGGTCGGCGACCACGGCAATATCGGCCGCACCGCCAAGCAGGGCATGAACTGGGACGTTGCGATGCTGCCGACCTACGGCAATGCAACCCGCCACAGCTCCTATGTCGGCGGCGCTTCGCTCTGGGTTCTGAAGGGTCATACCGACGCCGAATACAAGGCTGCCGCTGCCTTCTTCAACTTCATCGCCAAGCCGGAAGAAGCCCTCACCTGGTCGACCGTGACCGGCTATATCCCGGTTCGTAATTCCGGCTTCGAGTACCTGAAGAAGCAGGGCTTCTACGATAAGGCACCATATGCCGGCCGCGAACTCGCCATTCAGAGCCTGACCGCATCGCCTGCCGACGACACTGCGCCGCACGGCATCCGCCTCGGTGGCCTGCTGCAGGTCCGCACCGAGCTCGCCAACGGTCTGCAGGCTATCTTCGTCAACAATGCCGACGTCCAGGCTTCGCTCGACGGTGCTGCCGAACGCGGCAACCAGTTGCTGCGCCGCTTCCAGCAGACCTACAAGAACGTTCAGCTCCCTTGATCGACTGATATCAGACGCACCCGGCCCGCTTTGCGCGTGCCGGGTGCGTCTTCGCAAGTTCTTTTTATCGGTCGCGGATGCATTGCTGCTGCCCGCGCGAAACCAAATCACGGCGAAAACGACCACTCATGGAAAAGCGCGTCACTTTCTCCTCGACGACGATCGGACTGCTCTTCGCCTTTCCGATGCTGCTGCTGATCTTCGTCTTCTTCTATTGGCCGAGTGCGCAGGCGCTCTATTGGGCGTTCACGCTCGAGCAGCCATGGGGCGGCGGCAATGCATGGGTCGGTTTCGACAATTTCAAGCAGCTGCTCAGCGATCCGATCTATTGGGAGTCGATCACCCGCAGCATGGTCTTCGGCTTCAGCTCGACGGCGATCGCCATGGGGATGGCGCTCATCCTGGCGCTGTTGACGGACCGTGAACTGCGCGGCCACAAAATCTACCGGTCGGTTTTCATCTGGCCTTACGCGATTGCCGCGCCGGCTCTCGGTCTCGCCTTCCGCTTCATCCTGGCGCCGGAGGCCGGCCTCCTGTCGGTCATCAACCATGTCTGGCCCGGGCTCTGGAACCCGGCGCTCGACGGCAAGGACGCGATGATCGCCGTCATCATTGCCTTTTCCTGGAAATATATCGGCTATAATTTCATCTTCTTCCTTTCAGCGCTTCAGGGGATTCCGCGTTCGCTGATCGAGGCGGCGGCCATGGACGGTTCGGGGCCGCTGCGCCGCATGTGGGATCTCCAGCTGCCGCTGCTGACGCCGACATTGTTTTTCCTGCTCGTCATCAACATCACCGAAAGCTTCCAGGATTCCTTCGGCATCGTCGACGTCATGACCCAGGGCGGACCTGCGCGCGCGACCGAACTCATGGTCTACAAGATCTATTTCGACGGTTTCAGGGGGCTCGATTATTCGGGCGCTGCCGCCCAGTCGATCATCCTGATGGCGCTCGTCGTTCTGCTCACCATTTTCCAGTTCCGCTTCATCGAGCGGCGCGTGCACTACAAGTGAGGTCGCTGATATGATCGAACGCACGCCGATATTCAACTTCATCTGCTATACCATTCTCGCGCTCGGCATGGTGATCGCGCTTCTGCCTTTCGTCATCGTCATCATCGCATCGACGCTCGATCTGGAGACGGTCAATCGCGTGCCGCTGCCGCTGACCCCGGGTTCGCATTTCTGGGAAAATGCGCAGGCTGCCTGGACCCGCGCCGATCTCGGCAACAAGTTGATCCACAGCATCATCTTCGCCACTGCGGTCGGCGCCGGCAAGGTCATCCTTTCCGCCATGGCCGCCTTCTCGATCGTCTACTTCCGCTTCCGCGGCCGGCACCTGATCTTCTGGATCATCTTCATCACGCTGATGCTGCCGCTGGAAGTGCGCATCGTGCCGACCTATTCGATTGCCGCCAACGCGCTGCAGCCTTTTCAGACGATCCTCGATATCACCGGAATCACCGCGCTGGTCGCCTGGGTGTCCGGCATCCAGATCAAGCTCGAATGGGGCCTTTTGAATTCCTATACCGGCCTGGTGGCGCCGCTCGTCGCCACCGCGACCGGCACCTTCCTTTACCGCCAGTTCTACCTGACCGTTCCGGACGAGCTTGCCGAGGCGACGAAGATGGACGGCGCCGGCGCCGTTCGGTTTTTCATCGACATCCTGCTGCCGCTGTCGCGCTCGAACATGATCGCGCTGTTCACCATCATGTTCGTCTGGGCCTGGAACCAGTATCTCTGGCCGCTGCTCGTCACCACCGATCCGAATTTCGGCATTGCGGTGACGCAGTTGAAGACCCTGATCCCGTCCGAATTCGGCCTGCCCGACTGGAACGTCGCCATGGCAGGTACACTTATCATCATGTCGCCGCCGTTGCTGCTCGTCATCCTGATGCAGCGCTGGTTCGTGCGCGGCCTTATCTCCACCGAGAAGTGAAGGAGCAGTCCTGTGGCACCGATCTCAATCCGTGATGTGAAGAAGAGCTACGGCAAGCAACCCGTCGTTCACGGCGTCGACCTGGAGATCCAGTCGGGCGAATTCATCGTCATCCTCGGTCCGTCCGGCTGCGGCAAGTCCACGCTGCTGCGCATGATCGCCGGCCTCGAGGAGATCAGCGGCGGCGAAATCGCCATTGACGGCCGCGTCGTCAACCAGCTGGAGCCGCGCGAGCGCGGCTGCGCCATGGTGTTCCAGAACTATGCGCTCTATCCGCACATGACAGTCGCCGAGAATATCGGTTATGCCCTGAAAGTGGCGAGGGTCTCGAAGGCGGAGCGTGAGCGCCGCGTCGCCGAGGTCGCCAAGGCACTCAGCCTCGAAGCCTTCCTCGACCGCCGGCCGGCCGCCCTTTCCGGCGGCCAGCGCCAGCGCGTCGCCATGGGCCGCGCGATGATCCGTGAACCGAAGGTGTTTCTCTTCGACGAGCCGCTGTCGAACCTCGACGCCAAGCTGCGCATCGCCATGCGCGCCGAAATCCGCCGCCTGCACCGCCGTCTCGGCGCCACCTCGATCTTCGTCACCCATGATCAGACCGAGGCGATGACGCTGGCCGACCGGCTGGTGGTGATGAACGGCGGCAGGGTCGAGCAGGTCGGCACTCCGGAGGAGGTCTATCATCATCCGGTCTCGCGTTTCGTCGCCGGCTTCGTCGGCACGCCGGCGATGAACCTGCTCGAAGGCACGATCAACGACGAGGGCGTCTTCGTCTACGACCAGAGCCGTAAGATCGCGCTGCCGCGCGAGCGCGCCGCATCGCTGAAGGGCAAACGCGTCGTGCTCGGCATGCGCGCCGAGGCCGCCCGGCTGGTGGCCCCGGATGCGCCCGGCGCCCTGGTGGCGACGGCCGACTTCATCGAGGAGCTCGGCGCGAGCCGCGTCGTCCACGCCGATTTCGACGGGCTGCCCTTTGCCGTGGCGCTGACCGAGGCCGTGACCGTGAAGTCGGGCGACCCGATCGGCATCGCGATCGACCACGATGCGATCCATCTTTATGCCGCCGATACCGGCCGGGTCATCGAGAAGCCGGCCCTGAGCGGTGCGGATGCGGTTCACGCCTGACGGACGCTGGCGTCAGCGATGGATCGGGTCGATCCAGGGCACGTCTTCCGGCTTTTCCACCGGCTCGATGTCGAGATTGACGACGACGGGTTCCTGGCCTGAGCGGACGAGCACGCATTCCAGCGTCTCGTCGCGGCTGGCGTTGATCTCCTGGTGCGGCACATAAGGCGGGACATAGATGAAATCGCCGGGACCGGCCTCGGCGGTATATTCCAGGTGCTCGCCCCAGCGCATGCGGGCCTTGCCTTTGACGACGTAGATGATGCTTTCGAGATCGCCGTGATGATGGGCGCCGGTCTTGGCGTTGGCGTGGATCGTCACCGTGCCGGCCCAGATCTTCTCGGCGCCGGCGCGGGCATTGTTGATGGCCGTCGCACGGTTCATCCCCGGCGTCTGCGCGGTGTTCGGATCGAGCGAATTGCCGGGAATGACCTTGACGCCATGTTCCCGCCAGTCGATGGGGTGATGCTCGTGGTCGTCGCTCATGCCTTGCCTCCATCTCGGATTTGGTCAGTCTAGGCGGGCGCGGCGCGGCGGCCAAGCGGATTTGCCGCCAGGCGCCCGATAGCCGCCGTAGCAAAAGGAAAGAGCAACCCCGATGAGCCATCTGCCGCAGATCGACTACGACACCGCTTCTGAAGAGGTTCGTGCGGCGCATGACGAGGAAGTCAGGCTGCGCGGGCGCATGACCAATATGAAGCGGACGCTGTTACATTCGCCCACCGCCCATCGCATCTACGCCGAATGGTTCACCCTGCGGGCTGAGCTCAACCCAGTCATCAGCGACCGGGCGATCTGGATCTTTTCGCATGCGATTTCGAAGGCGGCGAAATCGAAGATCGCCATCACTTTCTTTCGCCGGGCGTTGATCAATAACGGCTTCGATCCCGACGCGCTGGAATTTTCCGAGGAGGAAGCGCTGCTCGACGCCTTCGGCAAGGCGATCGTTGCCGATTCCAATGCCGTGCCCACCGAACTCTGGGCAAAGCTGAAAGCACGCTACCAGACCAAGGTGCTGGTCGATCTCGTCGCCTTTGCCGGCATCATGCTGGCCACCGCGGTCTTCAACAATGTCGTCGAGGTCGATTTCGACCCCGAGCTTGAGGCCTTTGCCGAAGGCGCAAATCCGACCTAGCCCTCCAGCGAGGCGATTGCGACCCTGACCGCGTCAGCGCCGGGTCTGGTCGGCCGGTATTCGAGGCCGACGGCGCCGTCATAGCCGTTGGCGAAGATCCAGCCGAGGCGGTGGGCCAGGTCGATGCCGCCGGAGCCGGGTTCGTTGCGGCCGGGGTGATCGGCGACATGGACGTGGAAAATACGGTCGAGACGGCCGTCCAGCACCTCTTCCGTGCGCTCGTCCATCACGGCGGAATGGTAGAGGTCGTAGACGATGCCGATCTCGGGGCGGGCGACGTCATCGATGATGTCGAGACCTTCGCGGGTCGAATCGAGGAAATAGCCGACATGGTCGATGCGGATGTTCAGCGGCTCGACGCTGAGGCGCACACCGCTGCCCGCAAGAATATCGGCGCCGGCCTTCAGTGTTTCAGTGAGCGCTCGGCACTGCTCTGTGCGGCTCACGCCGGGAAGATCGTCGCCGGCCTGGGCAATCAGCACCGGCGCGCCGAGACGCTTTGCCACTGCGACGGATTGGGCCAAGCCGTTCAGCCAGGCCTGCCGGTTGCCGACGTCGGTCAGTGCGATCATCGGCTCGGCGACGAGGCTGGTGACGGCAAGACCGGTTTCATCAAGTGCTGCCTCGATCGCCTCCAGATCCTTGTCGGTCCAGCGCCAGAATTCGATCGCCGTCAGGCCGCTCGCATGGGCGCGGCGGATGCGATCGGGAAAACTGTCGCCGTCCTCGGCAAACAGCCATTCTATGCAGGCTGAATAACGTCGCATGAAAACTCCTCGCATATGGACACAGGCTGTGACAGATCGGCGCCGGCCGCAAGAGGCGTTTGGGTGCTTGACGCCCGATTGCATTGACGGAACACTCCCCACATCAGGCCGGCACCGTCGGCCGCTCGCGCGGAGGAAAATATGGATCTGGGACTGAAGGGAAAGACCGCCGTCATAACAGGCGCCTCTGTCGGTATAGGCTTGGCGATCGCCGAGGGGCTGGCGGCCGAGGGTTCCAATCTTGTGCTCGCGGCCCGCGGCGGCGAACGGCTCGAGGCGGAAGCCGCCCGGATCGCCGGGGCGTACGGCGTCAGCGCTGCCGCGATTGCCGCGGATGTGGCGACGGTTGCCGGAACCGAGGCGATCATTGCGGCGGCGGCCGAAAAAGGCGGCGCCGATATTCTCATCAACAATGCCGGCACCGGCTCAAACGAGACGGTGATGGAGGCGCCCGACGAGAAGTGGCAGAGCTATTGGGACCTGCATGTGATGGCCGCCGTGCGGCTGGCGCGCGGCATCGCCCCGCAGATGAAGGAACGCGGCGGCGGCGTGATCCTGCACAATGCCTCGATCTGCGCCGTCCAGCCGCTCTGGTACGAGCCGATCTACAATGTCAGCAAATCGGCGCTGATGATGTTTTCGAAGACGCTTTCGACCGAACTCATCAAGGACAATATCCGCGTCAACTGCGTCAATGCCGGCCTGATCCTGACGCCCGACTGGATCAAGACCGCCAAGCAGTTGACCGCCGAAACCGGCGGGGACTGGGAGGGCTACCTGCAGAGCGTCGCCAACGAGCACGCCGCCTCCAAGCGGTTCGGGACGCCGGAAGAGCTGGCCAACGTCTTCGTCTTCCTGAGTTCGAAGCGCGCGAGTTATTGCGTCGGCTCCACCTATTTTGTCGATGGCGGTATGCTGAAGACGATCTGATGGGCGGCCGGGCAAGGCGTGCGGCGGACCGATCCTTTTCGAGACCGACAATGGGTCTGTGGATGTTGCCGATATAAGCTATAAATAATAGCTATTTTGTTGTATGTTCATGCTTTTGACGCTATTTGCCTGCTATTGGCAGGATAAATACTGCGTTTTCTACAGGGCAACGACGATGCTGACGAAAAAGGGAAAATATGGGCTGAAGGCGCTGGTGGATCTGGCGCGTCTGGCGCCGGGTGAGACCGCCTTCATCAATGACATCGCTGCCCGCAACAATATCCCGAAGAAGTTTCTCGATACGATCCTGCTGGAACTGCGCAATGTCGGCATCCTGCGCTCGAAGAAGGGGCCGGGCGGCGGGTATTCGCTGTCGCGGCCGGCCGCCGAAATCCGCATCGGCCATGTCATCCGCACGCTCGACGGACCCTTGGCACCGATCCGCTGTGCCAGCCGCACGGCTTACGAGGCCTGCGACGACTGCGCCGATCCGGAAACCTGTCAGGTGCGGCGCTCGATGACCGATGTTCGTGACGCGATCGCCGCCATTCTCGACAATATGAGCCTCGAACAATTCGTTGCCGCCGGTGGCCGCATCGACGACGCCAAGGAAGACGTGCCGATCTCCGCCGCCAGCTGAATTAGGCGCCGGACGGAAAACCGCTGCGCACTTTTCCTGGAGTTGCCCCGTATTCGCCCGCGGCATGCATCAGCTTCTGGCGCGGCAGCGACAGCGCATGAATGCGGGCATTGCGCCAATGCCGATCGAGATTGAGCCCGATGCCGGCGGATGTTTCCCCTGCCAGTTCGAACAGCGCGTTTGCGGTGTCGAGTGCCGTTTCCCCGGCAAGGATTGCGGCGGCCGAGACGGAGAAATGTGCATCCGCCATCGCCGCCTCTACCGGATTGACCTGGGCGATGTCGAGTTTGCGGCCGGCCCGTTCCAAGGCCGCCGCCGTCGCTTCGATGCGGATGGCACATTCGCCGATCCGGGCAAGGAGCGTCGTGCCGCGATCGCCGACGGCCGTTATCACGTCGCTCCATGCGGCCCGGGCGATACCCAGGCTGACGGCTGCCTTGAGCAGCAGGCCGAGCGAGGTGCCGGTCGAAGTGTCGGAGGAGGGGGCAGGCGCAATCGCATCGGCATTGACGTGAAGCGAGCCGCCGATCGCCGTTGCCGCGCCATTGGTGCGCTGTCCGAAGCCGTCCCAATCGTCGATCAGCTGCAGGCCTTCGTCGTTGCATGCGAGGTAGAGCGTCAAAAGGCGGTTCGGTGGAGCGGTGGCGGCAGCCGCGATCCAGTCGGCAAAGAGAATGCCCGGCGCTTGCCGCGTTCGCCCACGCAAGCGGTAGCCCGGGCCTTCGGGCGTAAGCTCGGCGCCCTCGGCGAAGGTGGCGCCGGCAAAGCGGTCGCCGAGCAGCACACGGGCAAACAGCGATGCCTGCAGATCCTCAGTCGCCTGGGTGCGCAGCGTTTCCAGCACGCAGAAATGGTTTTCCAGCGTCTCGCCGATCGAGGCGTCGCCCTCGGCAATGATTGCGACGATTTCGGCCAGCAGTGCGTTCGACACGTCGAGCCCTTGATAGTCGGGCGGAACGGTGATCGCCGTCAATCCCGAAACCGACAGCGTGTCGAGTTCGGCAAAGGGCAGCACGCGGTTGATATCGCGTTCGCTCGCCTGATGCCGGAAGGCGGCGGCGAGGCTGCGGGCGGTTGATATCGCCTCCTCTTCACTTTCGATGCGATGCGCAGGAGGCCTCGCCTTATCCTGAAACTGCGATACCGTTCCCATCGGTCACTCTTTCCGACAGCGCCATGCGTCCTTTCAGACGCGTAAACAATGCTGCAACAGGCCTCCGCGGCTCGTGCCTTCCGAAAATCGCCCCGATTGTCGGGCCGATGCTAAAGCACGTCGCGATCTTTCACATACGCCGCTTGCGCTTTAGCTCTTTGTTTTGCGCATGTCGTTGCCGCAAAAGCGCTTCGCGCTTTGCCTGGGAAAACCGCTCCACACTTTTGCGCGACATGCTTTCGGAATACAGGAGTGAGGGATCGGTCCGCGAATGATAAGGCCGGTTTTTCTACAAAACCCGAGCGCTTTGAATTTTCTTACCAGCTTGATTGCCTTGTGCTCCACTCTACTTACCGGCAAGTGGGCTTTCTTGATCGAGAAACATGATGAGCGGTACTCTTGCTCGCAACGGCGAGGTTTCGAAAATGGCACGCCAGTCGAGACCGCGTCTGACGCTGGATATTGCCGCGATCCCGACCTATGCGATGGGCGACATCCATGGGCGCTATGATCTGCTCGCGAAAGCCGAGGAGGCGATCCGACGCGATGCCGCGCGGCTGCCGGGGCGTAAGCTGATCGTCACGCTTGGCGACTATATCGACCGCGGGCCGGAATCGGCTCAGGTCATCGCGCATCTGATGGAGCCGCCGCCGGATGATTTCGATCGCATCTGTCTCGCCGGCAATCACGAAATCGCCATGCTCGACTATATCGATGGCTGGATTTCCTATGACGAGTGGATGCGGATGGGTTCGGCGGAGTCGCTGAAATCCTATGGGCTGGATCCCGAGCATTTGCCGCTCGTCTTTCCCTCCGGCGCGAAGCTCGATTCCTTCCTCCGCCAGTCGCTGCCGCGCACGCATATCGATTTCATGCGGGCGATGCCTGTCATGCTGGAGACGCCAAGCGTGATTTTCGTGCATGCCGGCATCAATCCGAAGCTGCCGCTCGGCGAGCAGACCGACGAGGATCTGGTCATGATCCGCCAGCGGTTTCTCGAAAGCCGGGTTCCGTTGCCGAAGCTCGTCGTTCACGGTCATACGCCGAACGACGAGCCCGACATACGCTCGAGGCGGCTCAATCTCGATACGCGCGCCTATCGCAGCGGCAAGCTGACCGTCGCCCGGCTGTGGCAGGGTAAGGTGCATCTGTTTTCCACCTGACGCGCCCTATCGGCCGCCTGTCGAAGCGGATCAGACCGTCTCGTTTTCCACCGGGACGGTCTCGACCGGTTTTTCCGCCGGCCGGCCGCGGCGCCAGCCGCGCAGCACGACGTAGAAGACCGGCGTCAGGAACAGACCGAAGATCGTCACGCCAAGCATGCCCGAAAAGACGGCGGTGCCGAGCGACTGCCGCATCTCGGCGCCGGGGCCGGTGGCGATGGCAAGCGGCAGAACGCCGAAGATGAAGGCGAATGCCGTCATCAGGATCGGGCGCAGGCGAAGATGGCTGGCCTCGATGGCCGCTTCCACCGGCGACTTGCCCTCGTCTTCCGCCTGCCTGGCAAATTCGACGATCAGAATGGCGTTCTTGGCCGCAAGGCCGATCAGCACGATCAGGCCGATCTGCGTCAGCACATTGTTGTCCATTCCCCGCAGCGAGACCCCGATCAGCGCGGCGAGCACCGCCAGCGGCACGATGAGAATGATCGCCAGCGGCAGAACCCAGCTTTCATATTGTGCCGCCAGCGCCAGGAAGACGAAGACGACGGACAGGGCGAAGATATAGACGGCGGTGTTGCCGGTGTGGGTCTCCTGGTAGGCGAGTTCGGTCCATTCGAATGTGGTTCCTTGCGGCAGGATCTTTGCCGCCAGCGCTTCCATCTTCGCGATGGCATCGCCTGTCGATGTGCCTGGCGTCGGATTGCCCTGAAGCGGCACCGAGACATACATGTTGTAGCGTTGGACAAGCGCCGGGCCGCTGGCATCCTGGATATCCATCAATGTTCCAAGCGGAACCAGGGCGCCGGTCGCCGATCGAACTTTCAAAGCGAGGATGTCTTCTCTGTCCATGCGATACTGCCGGTCGGCCTGCGCGCGGACCTGGTAGACACGGCCGAACGCATTGAAGTCGTTGACGTAGGCGACGCCGAGATTGATGGAAAGCGCGTTGAAGATGTTTGGGATCGGCACATTCAGGAAGCGCGCCTTGTCACGGTCGATCGACAGGAAATATTGCGGGCTTGCATCCGAGAATGTCGTAAAGACCCCGGTCAGCCCTTCCGTCGTGGCCGCCGCACCCATCATCTGGCGGGCGAGGCCGAGCACACGCGTCATGTCGGCGTTTTCAAGATCGGAAATCTGCATCTTGAAGCCGCCGGAATTGCCGACGCCACGGACGGATGGCGGCGGGATGGCGATGATGAAGGCTTCCTGGATGCTCTGCAGCTTGCCGTAAAGCTCGCCGATGATCTTGTTGGCGTTCTCACCGCCTTCCTCGCGTTCGGCAAAGGATTTGAACGGCACGAAGACGACGCCCGCATTCGAGGCATTGGTGAAGGTTGCGCCGCTGAAGCCAGCAAATTGCACGGCATTGCCGACCCCGGGCACGGTGCGGGCGATATCGCCCACCTGCTTGACGACGGCGTCGGTGCGCGCGAGCGAGGCGCCATCGGGAAGCTGGATGACGACGATCGCGTAACCCTGGTCCATAGTCGGGATGAAGCCCGCGGGAACGCGCGTGCTCATGTACCAGGTTGCTCCGAGCAGGCAGACGAAGGCAACCATCGCCGCTGTCAATCCGACCCAACTGCTGACCAGATGCCGCACAGTCCATGAATAGCCGGAGCTCATCCTGTCGAAGCCGCGATTGAAACCGCTGGCGAGACCTCTTCCAAACCGTGTGGCGATATTCGCGCGCCTGGTTTCATGGTCGTGGGTCTTCAGCAATATGCCTGCAAGGGCGGGCGACAGGGTCAGCGAATTCAAGGCCGATATCGCAGTGGTGACGGAGATCGTCACGGCGAACTGCCTGTAGAACTGGCCCGATATGCCGGGGATGAAAGCTGTCGGCACGAACACGGCGATCAGCACCAGCGAGATGGCGACAACGGCGGTTCCGACTTCGTCCATCGTCACATGGGACGCCTGCTTCGGCGTCATCCCGCGCGCCAGATTGCGCTCGACGTTTTCCACCACGACGATCGCGTCGTCGACGACGATGCCGATGGCGAGCACAAGCCCGAACAGGGTGAGCATGTTGAGCGAAAAGCCGAAGGCCAGCAAAATGGCGAAGGTGCCGATCAGCGAGACCGGAATGGCGACGATCGGTATGATCGCGGTTCGCCAGGATTGCAGGAAGACCAGAACGACGATCGCCACCAGGATGGCCGCCTCGGCGATGGTTCTATAGACCTCGCTGATCGAATCCGCGATGAATTCCGTGGTGTCGTAGACGATGCGATATTCCAGGCCCTCCGGGAAATTCTGGGAGACTTCCTTCATCAGGGTCTGGACCTGATGGGCCGTGTCCAGCGCATTGGTTCCCGGCCGGGCGAAAACGCCAAGGGCGACCGCCGGGTCGTTGTTGAGATAGCTGTTGGTGACGTAGTCCTGGGCGCCGAGTTCGATGCGGGCGACATCCTGCAACTGCACGAGCCGGCCGGCGCCCGTCGATTTGACGATGACGTAGCGGAATTCGCGCACATCGGAGAAACGTCCGTCCGTTCGCACCGTATATTCGAAGGCGTTCTTGCCGGTCACCGGCGGCGCGCCGATCTTGCCGCCGGAGACCTGGACGTTCTGGTCCCGCAGGGCGGAGACGACGTCGTCGGAGGTCATGCCGTAGGCCGAGAGCTTTTCCGGATCGAGCCAGATGCGCATCGAATACTGGCGTTCGCCGAAGATCTGCACGTCGCCGACGCCGTCGAGGCGGACGAGAACGTCGCGGATGCGGTTGCGGGCATAGTTCGAAACGTAAAGCTGGTCATAGCGATGCGAGGGCGACAGGAGATGCACGACCATCATCAGGTCGGGCGAACTCTTGTCGGTGGTGACGCCGAGCCGCTGGACCTCTTCCGGAAGTCGCGGCAGCGCGATCGAAACGCGGTTCTGAACAAGCACCTGCACCTTGTCGAGATCGGTGCCGAGCTTGAAGGTGATCGTCAGCGACATGGCGCCGTCGGCGCTGGAATAGGACGACATGTAAAGCATGTCTTCGACGCCGTTGATCTGCTGTTCGAGCGGAGTCGAAACGGTATCGGCGATCGTCTGCGGGTCGGCGCCGGGATAGGAGGTGCGCACGACGATGGTCGGTGGCGCGATCTCCGGATATTGGGAGACCGGCAGTTGCGTGTAGGCGATGCCGCCGACGACGAGAAAGAGAATCGAGATGACGGCCGCAAAGATCGGTCGGTCGACGAAGAAGTGCGCGAATCTCATTGTCCGCTCTCCGCATTGGCGGCTTCAGGCGGGGTGTCCTGCCGCTCCTGCGGCAGTTCGCTCATCTGCGGCGTGATCGTCGAACCCGGCCTGGCGCGCATCAGGCCGTTGACGATGATCGTCTCGGTGCCGTCGAGGCCTTCGCGGATCACCCGATAGCCGTAGAGCCGCGGGCCGGGCCGCACGGGCTTGGTCGAAACCTTTCCTTGCGGGTCAACCACATAGACGACGCGCTCGTTCTGATCCGAGCCGATTGCCTCGTCCGGGACGAGAATAGCCTTATAGGTATTGGAGGCTGCGACCTGGACGCGGCCGAAGAGGCCCGGCTGAAGAATAAGATCGGGATTTGGCAGGCGTGCACGGATGCGGATGGTGCCGCTTTCGTTGTCGACCCGGTTTTCGGCGAAATCGAGTTTTCCCTTGAAGGGTTTGGCCGTCGGATCCGAGATCGCAACGGACACGTCGACGCCGCCGCCGCCCAATTGAAGATCCTTGCCCTGCTTGCGCGCGGTATCGGCAAAATTCAGCAGGCGACGTTCGTCGACGTCGAAATAGAAATCGATCGGATCGAGCGAAACGATGGTGGTGAGCACCGTCTGGTCGGCCTGCACGAGATTGCCGGTCGAGATCAGGCGGCGGTCGATGCGGCCGCTGAGCGGCGCCTTGATCTCGGTATATTCCATGTCGAGAGCAGCGCGATCGGCCGCGGCCTGGGCGCCGCGGACATTGGCCTCGGCGGAATCGAATTCGCGGCGGCGATCGTCCAGTGTCTGCGCCGACTGGCTGCCGCTCGATGCGAGTGACTGGGCGCGTTTGTACTGCGCGTCGGCAAAGACGAGCGCGGATTGCGAGGCTTCGAGCGCCGCCTTTGCCTGGTTGAGCGCTGTTATGAACGGCCGCTGGTCGATGACGAAGAGTAGGTCGCCCTGCTTCACCAGAGCGCCATCCTCGAAATGGACTTCCTGCAGATAGCCGCCGACGCGCGAGCGGATGGAGACTTCGTCGACCGGCTGGAAGCGGCCGATGAACTCGTCATTGTCGATGACATCGCGCACCACCGGCTTTGCGACGGTGACGGGAGGAGGGGCGGACGGGGCGCCTTGCGCCATCGCGGCCAGCGGCATGAACGTTGCGATGCAGCCAAGCACCAACATCTGTCGAAGCGCGTAAGTCATACCGGTCCCTCCAATCTCGACAGCCGATCGACTGCCGCCGAAGCTAAGATGAAGTGATGCTATTCGTATCTTGCTGCTGTGAACGAAGGCCTCGGCCCCCGCGATTTCCTCCGGCGTCCAATCTTGGAAAGGAAGGCCGGCACGCAATGCACATCGGAAAAAATCGTAACGCTATGGAACCGGATATAAACGGCAGCGGCGAAAAATAGCAAACGCCAATTGGCTGCGGTTGCGAAATCCATCAAAACGTCAGGGATGGCGTCAGCTCTCGACGATCTCGTCGCGGCCGGGCGGCAGGACGGCGAGTTCGGCCCAATCGAGCTCCTGTTCCAGCGTGTGGAAGACATCGTCGTCGATTTCGTCGGCACGGCGCATCGCTGCCAGTTTGCGGCGTTTGGCGGCAATGACGCTGCGGCGCTGCTTGTCGAGCCTGTTGACCTCGCGCGGGTGTTTGCCGTCGGCGGCGATCTCGCGCTCGGAGGTGTAGACGTCCCGCAGAATGCGGGTGGCTTTGTCCTCGCCGCCTACAAGTTCGGCCAGTGCCGCATCGATCAACGCGACCCGGGCTCTGGTCAGGTCGCGATCCAAAGAGGTGTCCGGCTCGAATTTCAGGACGCGGATCAGCGGTCCGAGCGTCAGGCCCTGGACGATCAGCGTGCCGAGAACGACGGCGAGTGCGCTGAGCAGGATGATGTCGCGATCGGGGAAGTCGATCGGCAGAGCGAGCGCGGTCGCAAGCGTGACGAGGCCGCGCATGCCGCACCAGCCGGCCAGCAGGCTGGTCGCGAAGGTGGGAACGGCTTGTCTGGTGTAACCGCGCTCGGCGAGGAAAGTGATCGCGCGGTTATAGAAGAGCACCCAGGCCAGACGCACGAGGATGACGGTGACGAAGACCGCAGCGGCCAGGATGATCGCGAAATTCAGCCGGCCGGGATCGAGGTCGAGGACGATCTGGCGGGCCTGCAGGCCCATCAGCAGGAAGGCCAGCACGTTGAGCAGGAAAACGGCGGCTTCCCAGACGGAATAGGAATGGATGCGGTGGCGGGCCGTCTGGCGCTCGGGCATGTAGCGGGCAATCACCATCGCATAGACGACGATGGCGAGGATCGCCGAAAGGTGCAACCGCTCGGCGATGATCCAAGTGCCGAAGGTGGCGACGAATTCAAGCAGGGTGCCGCCGAGCGTGCCGGCGAGCTTCAACCCAACGACCATGTAGAGACGGCCGAGAAGATAACCGAGGATGAGGCCGCCCGGCACCGCCAGCGCCAGTTCCGCCAGGGCGTCAGTGAAAAAGGCGGGGCTTGCGGCGGCGGCCACCGCGGCGCTGAAGATCAGGAGCGCCACGGCATCGTTGAGAAGGCTCTCGCCTTTCAGGATCACATAGGTCTGACGCGGCAGGTCGAAGCGGTCGAGCATGGCGGTCGCGGCCGCCGCATCCGGCGGTGCGACGATGGCGCCGAGTGCGATAGCGGCGGCAAGCGGCAGGCCGGCCATGGTCACGCCGACGGCGGCAACGGCTGCGGCCGTCACGATCACGGCGATGGCGGCGAGCGAGAAGAGCGGCAGCCAGTTGCGCCGCAACGTCCGCGGCGGCAGATCGTAGGCGGCATCGAAAAGCACCGGTGCGATCAGCAGCGCCAGCGCCAGTTCGGGATCGATCGCGACCTCGGGCGCCCAGGGCACGGCCGCAACGATGACGCCGGCGATCGCCAGCATGGTGGGATAAGGGATGCGGAATTTCCTGGAGAATTGCAGGAAGACGATCGCCACCAGCAGCAGCGTCAGCATGCTTTCGAAGAACGCCATCGAGCTCCCCAATGCCGGCCCCCGACGGAGGCTGTTCCTGCAGCGGAAAATTAGGGCGGCGCTGCGCCATGGCTACTGTCTGGTGCCGCGAGAACTGCGGGAGGGGAGAGCGACTGTCTTCTTTGTCAAGCGTTTTGCCATGGTCGTCCGTCCCTGATGATGGCGTTGAGGATGGTGAGCAGCTTGCGCATGGTGGCGACGGTTGCGACGATCTTGGGCTTGCCGGC
>NZ_LOKU01000033.1:0-44086 GCF_002211295.1 Rhizobium sp. N122
CCGACGCCGAGGCCAGCTTCTCACATTTGCAAGCTTTGCTGGGCGCGAATTCGCCGTCGCAGATCCTCGAACAGCAGTCGACCTTTTTCCGCAAGCGGGTTGAGACAAGTTTGCAGCACGCCAAGGAGGTCCGGGTGCTCTCAAGCAGGGCGGTGGAGGAAATCTCAAAGCCGGTCAAGGATGCTTTTGACAAGGTGCTGACGGACCTCAAGGCGACGTAAAGTTGACTCGGCACTAAGATCAGGGCTGGACGAATCATGATCGGAGCTTCTTTCGAGGAGACAACATTATGCGGCCGACTGATGTTTCATCTGTTCGCGGCGCTGGCGAATTCCGGCGTGATCTGGTCAGAGAGCGGACCCGTGCCGGCCCGGAGGAACGTGGTAGGCGCGGCGGCCGCCGCCGCTGATAAGCTTGCCAGGGCCCATGGCATCTGGTGGCTGGCCACAAAGTGCGCGAGGCCATCGCACCTTACGAGGCTCTTAGATGGTTACATGTGGGGGATAGTAAAATGATTGTAGCTGTTCCAAATAGCGGGGCGTCACGGATTAACCAATCCGGTGTAGAAGCATTACGAGAATTTCCCAACTTTCCAATAGGCGGGATCTTGTTCAAGGATATAGCGCCTATGCTGGCTGGTAGAGGTGCATTGGGCGAAGTCGTTTCTACCGTCGCAAGCCAAGTGTCGGGAACAGAAATCGATGCCATTTTGGCGGTTGATGCGCGTGGTTTCATCTTGGGCGCCTCATTGGCTGATAGGCTTGGTTGCGGTTTCATCATGGTAAGGAAACCCGGTAAACTGCCGGGGGACGTCCTCTCATTTGAATACAGCTGTGAATACTGCTCCGGAACCCTGGAGGTAACTGCCGGCCTCATCGGTGACGGCCTGCGATGCCTGATTGCTGATGACCTTCTAGCGACGGGTGGCACTGCTCGGGCGACTGGGAATTTTGTCAAGTCCCAAGGCGGAGAGATCGCCGGATACGCATTCATACTCGAAATCGAAGTTTTGAAAGGCAGGCGTCAATTGGACGACGCACCAGTGATCAGTGCGATGACGTGCTAGCGCAGCAGCATAGACGTGAGGAGGCAAGCGCATGAATACCCCTGATTGGCTTTCGACACCGCAGGACGTGCATGTAACCAGTCAGACGCTACGGGCCCTCGTCACAAGTGAACTTTCGAAACGAGTCGTCTCGGAAAACGAAATTAAAACGATCTATCTGTTTCTAACACGCAAGTGCAATTTGGGATGCCACCACTGTTACATCGCAGGCGTCGGGTCCAAGGCCAAGGGCATTGATTTCAACCTGGAGACGATCCAAGGACTGATCGAGCAAGCACTACCCAATGGGCTGCGCAAGGTTAAGGTTTCCGGGGGTGAACCGATGGTTCACAAGGAATTCATGGCAGTCATGGAATATCTCGCATCCTGTGGGCTGAAGGAGCTGGTTTTCGAGACGAATGGAACCCTCTTTGACGAGTTCACGATCGAGCAGCTAAGTAGGCTCCCCAATTTGACGGTCTTCATCAGCCTCGACCATTTCGACCCAGAGGCGCACGACGCTTTCAGAGCAAAATCGGGTGCGTTCGCCAAGACTGCGATTGTCCTGCAGCGGCTTGGAAAAACTGACATCTCTACAGTGGTAACGACGACTGCCTATCGCAACAACTATGACAAGGTGATTTCGATTATAGATTTGGTGCTCGGCTGGGGCATCAAGAAGCATCGGACGCTGCTCAACATACATCCGATGGGCAACGCGCGCAGCCATGAGGACAATGCGATAAGCTTGGAGGAATGCGAGCTACTGATAGGCGATCTTTTGAAATCTCCCCATTTTGAGAGTGGCGCTGCATACATGACTCTGCCGCCGGCTCTGATGCCTCTCAAGTATCTGAACGGCGTGCATACTTGCGGTTGGGGCGACAACGTACTGGGCATACTGTCGAACGGACAAGTTTCGATGTGCAGTGCCTCCTACGATGATCCGGAAATGATCGCCGGCAATGCCTTCGAAATGCCCTTGATGGAAATCTGGCGCAACAGCCCGTTCTTCCATGAGCTACGCGAGGTGGTGAGTGGCGAGGTTAAGGGCGTCTGCGGCAACTGCGTGTTTTATCCAGTCTGTCGCGGCTTCTGCAAGATGAGTAGCTGGTCGCACTATGGTGAAAAGGACGCGCCCTATCCGCTGTGCCAGGAACTTTACAATAACGGAGGTTTTCCGGAGTACGCCCTGGTGGACCCGACGAAAGATTCCACCTACCGCCGCGGAGTTATAGCGAAAGAGCGTCGGCCCGCCGCCGAAGCTCCTGTCTATAACTTCTCGGAGGAAATCGCGGCTGCTGCGCAACACACTCACTAACGCAGGAGGCGCGACGTAATAATTGCTGTGTCGACGACGTAATTTAACCAGGTCAACAAAAATAACGTGGAGGATTGGGGATGAGCAGAGCTTTCCGAGGTGCGGCGGGTGTGGCGCACACACTTGCGAACAACGCGATACGATCCGGCAACAAAGCAGCCGCCCAGCAAGCCCAGGTGATTTCTCGTCTCGCGGAAGGACTCGCCCGGCTGCAGGCGGGTTTGGATGACCAAGCTCAGCAATTGACGGCTGGCCTTGTAAAATTAGAGCAATCGCTAAAGGTGTCACGCAGATCGCAACGGTCGAAATCCGGCTCACTCGCTGCTAACGGCGAACTACAAGACTACTACGTTGATATAACCGCCTCGAAGAAATTTGGCAAAGCCAATTGGCCGCGCGCCGCCGATTCAGGTCTTGTAGGACGCCGCATTGGGCGAGGACCGGTTAGGATGACTGGTTCCGACACACAATCGGCAAAGGCGGTTACCGCCGCATTCGCCAAACTTCTCTCGGCTCAGGCACAATTGCTGCAGATACGCAGTGAAGTGGAAGACCTCAAGAAGGCTCAGAGGTAGCGGCAATGGCTAGTTCCCGACTGTTTGGCTACGCCGTTGACGAAGAGGATGGCAAGCTGGTAATCGTGATTGACGGATTGCTTGCCGAAAGTTGCATCCGGCAAATTCGGGACAGCGCCCAGACGGGCCGCGGTGGTGAACTCTTGTCGCGATTGCTGCCGGTAAGTTCGGTTTACAAGCTTATGTCTGGACAAGAGGAACGCGCTGAAGAAACGCTCAGCCTTGAACAGTTGCTTGGACAAAACGTCGACCAGAGTTTCGCTTCCTTCGAACAACAGTTCGCCGACCTGAGGCAGACACTAGCCGAATTCAGCAGCTCGGAAAGTTCGAAATGAATCACGCAGCCGTATCAGGAGTCTCCGCGATGCTTCGGTTGTCACCAGAAGACTCTATTTTGCTGATCACCTGCCGGGCCTACCTACGACCCGAGGATGAAGAGCGTTTGGTCCGTCTCTGCAAGGAGCCTGTCAACTGGCCCTATGTGGTATGGCGCGCCGAGCATAATCGGACGGTGCCGCTGCTTGAGAATCACTTGCGCCGCCTCGATTTGTTGACACTATTGCCCACTGAGGCGGCGCATTACGTTCAGTGCTGGACTGTCATGTCAAAGGTCAGGTCCGCACTCGAATTTCGCAATCTGCCAGAAATCATGGATGCGCTGGATCGGGCCGGCATCGCCTGGTTCCTGGTGAAGGGACCAGATCTCGCGCTTCTCCACTATCCCGATCCACTCCTACGGCCGATGACCGATCTCGACATCATGGTCAAGCCCGCTGACGCGCAGCGCGTGCAGCGGCTCATGTTCGATCTCGGCTACCGGCACGGTATTTTCGACCCTTCAAATGGCAACTGGCATCCGGAACGAAAGGAACTCGATGACGAAACCTTCCGCGAAAGCTATTCCTTGCCGGTGTTTGTAAGGATAGAATCCGTTGAATCTCCGTTCCCTGGTCCCGCGGTGCCACGCCAGCTGCGCTACCGCCACGTAAAGGGATACATCGATTCCGCGAAGAAGCTGCACATGCCCATCTTCATTGATATGCATGTAAATCTTTCCGTCGGCATCGATGTCGAAGACATATGGTCAGGCGTGCGTCTTGCAAACGGTCTAGGCCGCATATTGCAGGTCCAATCCGCGACTGGCGCCGTCTGGTTCCTTTCGGCCAGGCTTTATCACGAGGCCTTCCTTTATAATTCGCTTCGACTATTGATGTTCGGCGATCTTCATGCGGTTCTACACAAAGAAATGGCGAATATTCGCTGGGCGGAGGTCGCTGCGATAGGTTACAAATACGAGATGAGGCCGGCGTTATTTTTCGTCCTGACGCAGATGAAGCGCATCTGTGGGATAGACATACCGTCCGAGTTCCTAGAGCTCATTCGACCTGATCAAACCGAGGTACCACTTCAACATGATTGGGGCGACGTGTTGCCCAAACTGCTGTCTATTCCCACTGTTAACGATCTTGAGCTGGCGTAAATATGGCGCCCGAGTCACCATATCGTACAGATCCTGCGGCGAACGACCTTCGTATCGCAGCAACCGAAACCTCTGCAAAGTTTGCGTCAACAGTCCATCGGGCCCTCACGCGGTCAGGAATAACGATCCTAAACACGCAGGTGTTCAGCAATGGCCAGATGGCTGTCACTCCGCGCGACGGCGGGCTTGGCGGAGATGTGGTGGTCGTGCAAACATTTCCTGACAGCGTTCATGATCGTCTTTTCGAGTTGTTCCTAGCGCTTGGTGCCGTGCGGGCGCGGGGTCCCCGCACGATTACCGCTGTTCTTCCCTACCTCCCATATTCGCGTTCGGATCGCCCTGCCTTCGACGGCGGACCTGTACCGGTGCGAATCCTTGCGGGGATTATCGAAACGCTCGGTATAGATCGGCTGATAACTTTCGAACTCCATGTTCCTCAGTTGTGCGCCGCATTTGCCTGTCCTGTCGTCAATCTTCAGTTCGCTCCCGCCCTAGTTCGCCATCTCGGTTCTGCGGCCGTCGATGGCGACATGGTCGTTTCACCGGACTTCGGCGGAGCGAAGCGAGCTGAGCACTTGGCGGCCCTGCTCGGCTGCCCATTCGCTGTCATGCGCAAGCACCGCAGAGACGATGATGACTTTCGGGAGAGCGTCGAGATTCTGGGGGACGTTGCTGGCCGGACGATCATCCTGATTGACGACGAAATCAACAGTGGTCAGACGGCTTTTTCAGCCGCCGCACATCTCAAAGCGGCAGGCGCTCGCAAGATAACCCTTGCCGCAGCCCATGCCATATTCACGCCGTCGCTGAACGAAAACTGGGGACGGTCTCAGATCGACCGCATCGTTGTGACCGACAGCGTCGGACGTACCGACAATTTCCCCGACAGTGTCGAAGTAGTCTCGATCGGCAACGAAATTGCAGGCGCGCTGCAGGCACGCTGAGAAGCATTACCTGAAATCTAGCATCACGCGATTAACACGTGGATCGAGCGCCTGCTCGAATGCCTCTTGGGCGTTTGACGAGGGCCAAAGATTGACCTGCAGCACGTCGAAGCGTGCGGCGTGTTCAACGATGGTTCGGATGGCATTTCTCACGTCGTCCGCGCTTTGGGCTATGGTGCCGATCAGTTCAATTTCCCGGTAATGCAGAAAGTTAGCGCCTACCGATAGCAAATCGGACGTCGGAATCGATTGGTAGAGTACAATCCTGGCACCGCGTGACGCCGCAGCTATGGCCCCCTGAATGCCTCTGACACCGAAGCGCGTGCAAAAGATGCAGTCGAAGCCCCAGCCATCCGTTAATTTCTCGACGAGTTTCGGATCAGACAGAGAATGAACTGACCCCGTTGCATGGGCGCCGGTCGACATCACAGGCCCATGCGTTGCCACGTCGTCATCGAAAAGGTAAACGTCGCATCCTTTGGTTGTCAGAAGTATCGAATGGAGAAGGCCCATCGTGCCTCCGCCGATGACGGCCACAGTGTCTCCAGCCTTTGCACGCGCCCTATTTATGCCGCGTGCCACGCAGGCGACAGGTTCAACTAACGCGGCACGCTCGGGAGCCAAAAAGGAAGGTACGGAAAAAACCTGATAGGCCGGTACGCCCACAAAATTGGCCAATCCCCCCGGCCCCTGCGGCACCCCTCCTCTCGCTTTAGGATTTAAATATGCACAGTGGTTGTCCAGTCCGAGGCGGCAGGCACGACATTGGCCGCATCTGCGCATTAAAAGCACCGCAACGCGGTCTCCTACGCGCAGGCCATCCGGTACATCGTCCGGCAGAGACACGATCGTGCCTGACAACTCGTGCCCGCCCCAATAGGGGTAAGTCGGCTTGGCGCCCCGATAAACGCGTTGCTCCGGTGTGCAGAGTCCACACAACTCTATCCGCACACCGACTTCGGACGATACGGCGAGTGGAACCGACAATGTCCATTCTTCAACCTTGCGGGGGCAAGTAATTACGAGTCCACGAACCTCCATACGAGACCTCTCGCTCCCCGACACACCGACTGTCCTAAATATGTACACTTACTTGCATCCAGAATCTAGACAACAACCACAGGCGGCAGTCAGAAAGCTGATGAAATCACGTGCCTGCTGGCGGGCTTGCTTATGTCCTGGGTCTTGACAAGCTTCTCGGAGATATCGTCGGCGCGAACGGCAAAGGACGTTTCAAGCGGCAGAAGTGTTCCCTTGCGCAAGGAGCGACGAAACTATTGAAGGTAGAGTGGAGCGCTTGGGCCGCGTCAATGCCACCAGCCTCAAACACGAGCCGCGGTTTACCAGCCCGTTCTTCGATGCATCCTCATCTGCGAAGATGCCATGTCGCCTTCCCTCATCCGCCCGCGCGACCCTCCTAAGAGCCTATCGCCACATCGTCCAAAGCTTCATCCTTCGTGGCGCACCGGTTCGAACCGAACAGACCAACAATCCGAGTCGCACCCGAGAAGGATGACGGCAACTAGATCGGTAGTTGGGCGGCCGCAACATCAGAAAGGTCTCAGCGTTTGCTGGACGCGTGCCTGCGATGGCGGTGGTGGCAACGATCTTCTCTGGCTGCCCCAGGCGCGGGAGAGGCCATTCGACGCTAGCAAGAGTTCGCTCGAACCTGATATCCGTTACCGCAACGACTTCGCTGAGACCACCTCCCAGGCACCATTCTACGATGCCGGCGAACAAGGTCAGCGTTGCCTCGTGAACGGAACCATCTCCCCTCCCCTCCCCTCCACTCTTCGAGGTGTCGACGCAAAAGCGAGAACTCTAGACCATCAGGGGATTGGCGTTCAGGCGGCCCTTCGGGAGCAGAGACGGAAATACGTCTACCAGCATGGTCGGTCCCATCGCAGACAAATCGCGTGCACATCCTGCAAGTGGTCCAGCCGCGGTGACATCCAGGATGGCAGTCGGGGCGAGAGCGTCAACCCCATCTGCCTCGCACTCGTCGACTACTTCTACATCCCAAGTGCGAGTGGAAAAGATCCTCGCACGTAGCCTATGATCGTCCTGAAGCAGCTACGCTTCGGAGTAAATTTTTGGTGTCGAGATCGCGAATACCTGCATGAATTTCTCCGCCGCCGTTAGGCGCCGGGAACTCTGCACGAATTGGAATCGGGCGTCCGTTGTAGAATGCTTACGGTTTTGTGCGAGTGAGTCGCGGCAAGGGGATCACCGACTTTGCCGAGGTCTTCTGCTTTTCGTCTAAATCGCCGGGGCACATTTGTAGGATTCACAATAAAACACACCATGACCAATCGGTACCGCGGTCTTGCTAAGCTGCAGGATATAAACGGAAAAATCCATTTACTCTACGTTCCGGGTTTATCCACGTTAGCCTTTCGTTAACCTAAAACCCCTTGCTCAAAATGCAGAATCGGCTCTAATAGCTAGTGGCGGAACTTTGGCGGTTTCGCGAAAAGTTCCGCCACTTGCAGGAAATGGATTTTGAGATGGCGAAAACCGCAGCAAAAACAGCGCCGGTCGCCGAAGGGTTGACCGCATTGATGGAGCGTCATGCTGACGCTCTCTCCAGCCAACTTCAAGCACATCATCTCAAGGTCTTCCCGCCGACGTCCGAAAAGGGCATTCGATCCTTTGCACCGTCAGAAGCCTCAAAATTGCTTGGCATCGGTGAGTCTTATCTTAGACAAACTGCTTCGGAAATGCCTGAACTGCACGTTAGTATGAGCCCTGGCGGTCGACGCACGTTCACGATCGAAGATATTCATTCAATCCGTAAGCACCTGGACCTGATTGGCCGCGGGAACCGGCGCTACCTGCCCCATCGTCGCACGGGGGAGCAGCTTCAAGTCGTCTCGGTGATGAATTTCAAAGGCGGCTCGGGCAAGACGACGACAGCCGCGCATCTGGCACAGTACCTGGCAATGCGTGGCTACCGGATTCTCGCGATTGATCTTGATCCCCAAGCAAGCCTTTCCGCACTCTTCGGCAGTCAGCCAGAAACTGACGTTGGTCCGAACGAAACACTCTATGGCGCCATCCGGTATGATGACGAGCAGGTCCCAATCGAGCAGGTTGTCCGAGGAACGTACATCCCGGATCTTCATCTAATTCCTGGCAATCTTGAACTGATGGAGTTCGAGCACGATACCCCGCGCGCGCTTATGAACCGGAAGGAAGGTGACACGCTTTTTTACGGTCGGATCAGTCAGGTCATCGAAGACATCGCGGACAACTACGATGTCGTCGTTATCGATTGCCCTCCCCAACTTGGCTATCTCACGCTTTCAGCTCTGACCGCCGCAACCTCGATCCTCGTCACCGTCCATCCCCAGATGTTGGATGTAATGTCGATGAACCAGTTTCTGGCGATGACCTCGAATCTCCTTCGGGAAATCGAGAACGCAGGCGCCCAGTTCAAGTTCAATTGGATGCGCTACCTCGTCACTCGTTTTGAACCGAGCGATGGCCCGCAGAACCAGATGGTGGGCTATCTGCGTTCGATCTTCGGCGAAAATGTCCTCAATTTTCCGATGCTCAAGACGACCGCCGTTTCGGACGCTGGCCTGACGAATCAAACCCTCTTTGAGGTTGAGCGCGGACAGTTCACGCGCTCGACCTATGATCGGGCCTTAGAGGCGATGAACGCCGTCAACGACGAGATCGAAACTCTAATCAAAAAAGCATGGGGTAGAACCACATGAGTCGGAAGCACCTCCTTGACGTCACCACGGACGCGCCCGACAGCTCATCAGCTGCTGAACACAGAGCGGCAAAGACTCGCTCCATGCCGCTTCTCGGCGTGACCAGAAAAGAACGAGATCCAGCGACGAAGCTGACTGCAAACATCGGTAACGCGTTGCGCGAGCAAAATGATCGTCTTGGTCGTGCCGAGGAGATCGAGCGGCGTCTCGCCGAAGGTCAGGCCGTGGTTGAACTGAACGCGTCGTCAATCGAGCCGTCCTTCGTTCAGGATCGCATGCAAGGTGATATCGAAGGACTTCGTGCATCCATCCGCGAGCAAGGACAGCAGGTCCCAATCCTTGTGAGACCTCATCCCGTTAAACCCGCGCACTACCAAGTTGCCTTTGGACACCGCCGGCTGCGCGCCGTTTCGGAGCTAGGACTGCCGGTCAAGGCGGTTGTTCGAGACTTGACGGACGAGCAGTTGGTTGTCGCACAGGGTCAGGAAAACAATGAGCGCGAAGACCTCACCTTCATCGAAAAGGCACGTTTCGCACACAAGCTAAACAAGCAGTTTCCACGAGAAATCGTCATCGCGGCTATGTCAATCGATAAAAGCAACTTGTCGAAGATGCTCCTGCTTGTTGACGCCCTCCCCTCTGAATTGATCGATGCCATCGGCGCCGCTCCAGGCGTTGGACGCCCAAGTTGGCAGCAATTGGCAGAGCTGGTTGAGAAAGCATCGCCTCCGGCAGGCGCTGCGAAATATGCTGCCTCGGAGGAGGTGCAGGCGCTGCCGTCGTCGGAACGGTTCAAGGCAGTGATCGACCATCTGAAACCGCGTCGGACTGCGCGCGGGTTGCCAGACGTCCTGTCGACCCCCGATGGCGACAGGCTTGCGCAGGTCACGCAGAGCAAGAGCAAGCTCGAAATTACCATTGACAGGAAAGCCACGCCGGATTTCGCGGCTTTCGTACTCGAGCATTTGCCGGCGCTTTACCAGGAGCATCGCGCAAAGCATCAACGGAAACAGGGAGTGTAACCCGCAAAAGAAAAGAGCTCCCTCAACGTCGCCGTCGTGGAAGCCCTTCTGTCTCTGTAGCAAGAACAGAATCGCATTTCCTCGAATCCTCGTCAAGAGTCTTTGGCGCCGTTTTGGTGAGCGAATTTCCTTTGCCTGCTGAAAGGTGAGAGACAATGCAGTCGGGGAATGTAGCGACGCCGTTCGGGCGGCGGCCAATGACGCTTGCGCTCGTGCGGCGCCAGGCGGCAATGGAAATCAAGCATGGAAAAGCTGCCGATAAGTGGAAAGTGTTGAGAGACGCTTCCGCCGCGATGGAACTGCTCAAGATCCAGTCGAACAGTCTGGCTGTTCTTGACGCACTTTTGAGCTTTTATCCTGACAATGAGTTGCGTCAGGATGCACAATTGATTGTCTTCCCCTCGAATGCCCAACTGGCGCTTCGGGCGCATGCAATGGCTGGCGCAACGTTGCGGCGGCATATTGCCATTCTGGTGGAGTCGGGGTTGATCGTCCGTAAGGATAGCGCCAATGGCAAGCGCTTCGCCCGCAAGGGCGACGATGGCCAGATCGAGAATGCTTTTGGCTTCGACCTGTCGCCCCTCCTGGCGCGATCGGAAGAGTTGGCGATGTTGGCGCAAAGAGTGGCGGCCGAGAGAGCCTCGCTCAGGAAAGCCAAAGAGAGCCTTACAATTTGCCGGCGGGATGTTCGCAAACTTATTACTGCTGCAATGGTCGAGGGCGCCGACGGCGATTGGAAGACGACCGAGGACATCTACATTGCGCTCGCGAGCAGAATTCCGCGCGTTCCGACCCTTGAAGGGGTCACTAGCGTTCTCAATGAAATGGAGATGCTCCGTGAGGAAGTGCTTAATCGTTTGGAAAACCTCGATAATGCTGAAAAAATTAGCACCAATGCTGCTCATATCGAGCAGCACATACAGAATTCAAAACCCGAATCCATAAATGAATCTGAACCACGCTCCGAAAAGGAGCAGGGGGCAAAGGCGAGCTTGAGCCATCAGCCGAAGAATGAATCGCAAAGGGCGTTCCCCTTGGGATTGGTGCTCAAGGCGTGCCCGATGATCAGCGACTATGCACTGCGCGGCGTGGGGAGCTGGCGAGATCTGATGTCTGCCGCTGTGGTGGTTCGATCTATGCTGGGGGTAAGCCCTTCCGCCTACCAGGATGCCTGCGAGGCGCTAGGACCGGAGAATGCTGCGGTGGCAATTGCGTGCATCCTGGAAAGGGCTAACTTCATCAACTCTCCTGGAGGCTATCTGCGGGATCTAACGCGCCGAAGTGAGCGCGGTGAGTTCTCGCTTGGCCCGATGATAATGGCGTTGTTGAAGGCCAACGGGCAAGGCGGTTTGAGGGCTGGGTAAGTGCGGCTGATCGTTATTCCTGCCGTTGAGGATTTCGGTTGTGGTCAGCTGACCACCAAGCTAACCCCTTGGAAAACACCAACTTTCAAAGGCGGCTTGTCGCAGGCATTGTGCCGGTTACCGTCTGGCTCCCGAGCCAAATGACGCCTCTTGGGGGAACAGTAGACCGTGATCTCAATACGAACGCGCCCAAGGTCGCGCACGAACAAGACCAGGAGCGAAGTCTTCGCACGAAATGGCAGCCGCCTTTCATCAATTCATTGGCACCGGCGCGGCAAATCGCAAGGCGGCCGGCTGTGCCGGCTAATCGCGAGTGGGCGATGGCGCCGCATGGATAGGACGCAATAGGAACAACTACCTGCTGCCATCCGCAGCGCCGGAATCTACGGGGCTGATTCGCGGCGGCACTTCCACAACACTGGGAGAATTCATCAACCGCTATCTTGGGCGAGGTGACGCAATGATCCACTCGACCCTATGGTCTTTTGACCAGGCAAGAATGGCATTCGAGGTGAGTTTGGTGCCGTTGTCGGAGAGATCATTGCGAGTTTCGAGCGAGGCGACGACCGGAGATCGAGGTGTCCGGGGATCGCCGCGAGGCATTCTCGCGTCGCGTCATCGACGATGTTGAGCACGCGAAACCCCCTTCCGTAAGCGAACTTGCAGGCACGCGCGCACCGATCCTGGCCAACGCGAAGGCTCTGCCCGCTGGTCGCTGGATTTTGTTCGTGACCAAAAGCAAATGATCCAGTGGAACATTTCTCCACCGAACGACTGAGGCATATACCTATCTCGCAAGGCCCAGCCATCGGCACAGTATTTGAGTCCGTTGAAGAAGGTGATGGGTCCAGGCGGCTTGGAGGAGGCATAGCCGATCCAGCCGCCGAGTTTGGCGATGATCCAAGCGGCCCAGGCGAGCGAAGCTTTGGGATGGGGATTGGATTGCAGCTTGGTCTTGCCCTTGAAGCGGCTTTCGAGGGCGGCGAGCGTGTTGATCTCGTGGGGACTGACTGCCAGGCTTGCCGGGTGAGGATCGCCGCCACTGCGGTCCTGCACGAGTTGGAGGACGATTGCCGCGGCCTTGGCGGCGATGGCGACGAGCTTTTCCAGCCGCGGCGCTAACTGCAATTGGCTGTCCTCGATCTTGAAGCCCTGCGTCTTCATCACCCGGAAGAACTGCTCGATCATCCAGCGCTGCTTGTACCAAGCGACGATCTGCCAGGCGTCAGTCGCACTGGAGAGCGCATGGGTGGTCAAGAGCAGCCAATGCAAGGGCTCGACACCGTCGGGTGCGTCCGGTTCGACGACCTCGACCCAACTGAGCCTAACCCCGTCGGGCAGCCCTTCTTCGCGCAGGTTTTGCGGTCGCCTGATCGTCGCCTGGCCGAAGCGCAGGCACAACGATGCCTGCCGCGCCGGACGGTCGGCGCGCTCGCGCAGCTCGCTCGTTTGGGTGTCGCAGAACCGAACTGTCTCTACGACATCACGCAGTTTAGAGCCGCCGATGAGTGCATGGTCATGCATGACGCGCGACAAAAGATCGAAGCGTTGGTCGGGCAGGCGCGCCCACATCATAAAGAAGTCGCCCTATTGCGCGACCTCGCCAATGAGCGATGGCGTTTCGGCGACCGGCGGCTTCGGCGGGGGGGGAGCGCCGTTGGGGTCGACCGCATCTACGGGCTCTATCGCGAAGAAGGACTTTCCGTTCGCAAGCAGAAAAGCCGGGGCGGCACGCTGTCGGCACGCGTGGCCCGATCCTGGTCGAAGCGAAGGCCAATGCCCGAAGCTCGCTGAATCTCGTTCACGACCAGTTCGCTTGCGGAAGGAGGTTTCGCGTGCTCAACTTCGTCGAAGACGTGACCCGCGAATGCCTGGCGGCGATCCCGTGCACCTCGATCTTGCGTCGTCGCGTCGCTCGCGAACTGTCGGTCCTCATCGAACGGCGCGGCAAACCGGGGATGATCGTCTCCGACAACGGCACGGAATCCTCGAATGCCATCCTTGCCAGGTCGAAGGATCATAGTGTCGAGTCGCACGGCATCACGCCGGGAAGCCGATGCAAAACGCTAATGTCGAGAGCTTCAACGGCCGGATGCGGGACGAGATGGTCAACCGAAGCCTGTTCCTCGGCTGCGATTATGCCCGAAGCGCCATTGCTGGGCCGACGATTACAACCACTTCCGGCCGCACTCATCGCTCGGACCAGACCCGGGCACGTGATGCAGATACCATTGCCGCAACCGGCTCCAACGCTGCGCGAGATGAAAGCTTCGCGTTTCCGCCACTTGGCGTACTCGGAGCGCGCAGGCTCTAGTCGCTGCCGGAGAGGATTGAGTGCTAGGTCAGCGGGTCCACTGATCGAGGTTTTTCGCCAGACTCTGCTGTCGTGGGCCAGCAAGTTTTTTGGGGTGGGACGCACTGCCAACAGCTGCTTTTCCGGTGGTCAGCTGACCACAGCTACAACACTCTGAAAAGAAACGACATTTTCGGGCGCTACTATGGACGGCGCATGACCCGCTCCTCGCGCCACCTCTCACAAGATCGGTTGTGTAGAGATAGGTACCGTCCTGTCGCCGCCATGGGTCGCGGGGTCTTGGCGGTCATTTTTGATCGTACATGACGTTCTAAGGGCATTGGTCATGGTTGCCCGGGTAGAATGGCCGACAGCCCTTCTATGCGGCTGGTGTAGTAAGGTCAGTTGATGCACGGAGCCGATTGAGCGGCTTCGTGTTCGAACGAACAATCGCGGTGTTTGTCACGACTGAAAGGAGACATTGCTTTGTAATCTTAACGGCGGTCTCCGCAGGATGCTTCAGGACGAAGACCTCCCAGGCTTAGAGGACAGTCGAAATTTGCTGGTCGTAAAACGAATGTTTGCAGATCTTCGGCCGTAATCATTCTTGTAGGAAATACAGCTGGCGGCGCGGACAAATGGCTCAATCAAATTGTCGAGCATCCTTGAAAGAACGCCGAAACGCGGACGGATTGTAAAAGAAACAAATACTGTCTGACTGAGTTCCGGCTCGCGCCCGAATTCGTCGTGCAGCCGAGACGGCTTTTTGGTAGCGAGGGGAGCGGCTGTCCTCTGCTTTTACCCGCGCCGCCGAGGGTCATGGCCCGCGCGCCTCTGCGGATCATAATCACCGCGGCTGAAGCCTTCAGCACGTTCCGGGGGAGGGGGCGAGCAGGCGGAGGAAGCCGGCTCCGCGGCGAGGATGTAGGCGCTGAGCTGAAACCGCGGAGCGATAGCGACTAGCGGTCCTGGCGCTACAGATCCCCAAAGGCCGGACCTGACGGCTATGCAGTCGAATAGCGACAAGAAAAGACTCTCTGCCATCGGGCGTCGGATGAACCATGCCCTCAACGGCGAATGAGGCCAAATCGGTGGGCTTCGTCCAGCAGGACCCGCACCGAGGACGGTTGCCAGTTCTTGCCGCTGCGCACAGGCCGTTCTCCCATCTGGTCCAGTTGCGCGGCAATGTCGCGCAGCGACAGGTTGGGATCGGCAATGGCAATTGCCGCCACCAGCTTCATCAGATAGTCTTCGGGAGCCCGGCGAGGGGATCGAGCAAGGAGTTCCTTCTCCGCGAGCTTTTCGCGTACCATGCGATGAACAGCGCGACGAAGGCGTTCGACGGTCCAGTCGTGGCCACGGCGATTGAGAACCCGCACGACATTGTCCCAACTGTGCTGCGGCCGGAGTTGACGCACCATCGGCAGCCACGTCTGCGCCGATGCAATGAGTTCATCGAGATAGAGCTTCTCCCGTGCCTGCGAGATTGCCTTGATCGCCTCCGGCCGTCGTTCTCGCAGACCGGGATTTCCAGGAAGCTTTCCGCGTGCCTTCGCCGCCTTAATGCCGGCTTTGGTACGCTCAGCGATTAGCGCCCGCTCGAGCTGCGCGACGGCGCCGAGGACCTGAAGGGAAAACATGCCTTGCGGGGTCGACGTATCGATTGGATCGCGGATCGACCGGAAATGCACGCCGCGGGCCTCGAGGTCCTCGATCACCGACAAGAGATGACTGACGGATCGGGCCAGTCGATCGAGGCGCACGACAATGAGGACGTCGCCGGCGCTAAGTTCAGCGAGTAATCGCGTCAGCACCGGTCGAGCCCGCGATGCTCCGGAACCATGCTCCTGATGGATCCGATCGCAGCCGGCTGCACGCAGCTCGTCCAACTGGGCATCGTGGACCTGTTCATCCGTCGACACCCGGGCATAACCGATCAGCCGCTTGGGAGATTGTTGGTTGTCAAATGTTTGTGGCTTTGCCATCGCGCTTGTAACGGCCCTGTCTCGAAGTAGTTTGTACAGATAAGGCATGCGTTAGAAATCGAACAGTTGCAAGCGTGTTTTATGGCCTAAATGCAGCCCCGTCAGACTCGAAATGCGACGCGGAACGAGCATCCGGCCGTAACCTGCCTAAAACGCGCACTGGTGGCCTTCTGCGGCGGAAATGCCTGAATATAAGGAGATCGGAGGAGGGGAGGGCGATCAAAGCCGTTCGAGCGACAGCGACGACGGAGAATTCTGCACTCACCCACAGGGGAGTGCTGCTCGAAGGGACCACAAGAGCGAAGACGGTTCCGCCGAACCTCGCCGAAATCTACCCAAAAGGCCGGAAAACTAAGGGTTTCCGGTCATCTAAGACGACTGACAGGGTGATTTGGGCGTCATATCAATTTACCATCGATAAGCATGACTTATCGATGGTTAGAGTAGCACCCAACGATCATACCATGTGAGGAACCAAAACTTTATGATAGAGTTCCTGTAAGACTTCGTTTACCATAATATCAATGGCTTACGATGTTTCGAAAATCAGCATTTCAAACTTGGTTAGGCCCGCTTTTGACGCGGCCGTCGCCATGACCCGTCTCGACGAACGCATCGCCCGCTCGCCGATCGGGTCCGGCTTCCTCGAGCGCATGCATTTTGCCGATGCCTGCGCCTCGCTGTGGATCGACGGCGAATTGGTGCATCTCGAAGACCTCGTCCTCCATGATGCCTTTCGCGATACCCGCACCCCCACCCACGAACTCACTATCGCCCGCGACGTTCTTCGCACGCGCTGGCGTATCGCTGCGCAGTCGTCCGACTGGGCTTTGTCGCCGGATGGTATTCGCACTTTGCGACAGACGTCGGACATCAACTCGGTCGGGCCAGAGGCGTCGACGGCAGGCGCCAGCCGCCGCGCGGTACCGGCGGGTTCGGAAGGGGAGGGGGATAATGATGATGACGACACAGAAAATCTCCCTGGCGTCGATCTTGCCGCCATCGATGCTGTGCTGGCCCGATCGGAGGCGGCGATTGAGACTGCCAGACGACCCGGCCGTGGCAGCGCTCAGGACAAAGATCCAATGATTTATGATCTCGACTGGGACGAGGATGCCCGGCTCGACGAATGGCGCGGCGTGCTGCGGCAGGCCGAACATCTTCCGGCAGTGCTGCAGGCGATCGTCGCCCTCGATGCCTGGAACGAGCTTTCGGTCCTGCAGCACGCGCCCTGGCTCGGCCGACTGTTTGCCGCCTCCATTCTGCGGGAGGCTGGCGTTACGCCAGGTACCCATCTCGCCGCCATCAATCTCGGCCTCAAAACCATTCCGGTTAATCGGCGCCGGCATCGCGACCGCGAAACCCGGTTGCTGGCCATCGCCCACGGATTTTTGGCGGCCGCCGAAATCGGCATGAAAGAACATGACCGGCTGATGCTGGCGAAAACGATGATGGACCGAAAACTGGAAGGGCGGCGAGCGTCATCAAAGCTGCCGGAACTGGTCGAGCTCGTCATGGCAAAACCGTTGGTGTCGGCCGGCATGGTGGCGAAGACGCTCGACATGACGCCGCAGGCAGCGCGGCGGATCGTTTTGGAACTCGGCCTCAGGGAGATGACCGGGAGGGGGAGGTTTCGGGCATGGGGCGTGCTGTAGGTGACGCTGGCCGAAACCGAGGTCGCCAATCGCCTGTCTTGATCGCTCTACAAGGGCCTATTTCGTGCCCTGTGGCGCCTGTCGTCGCCGTAGAGTGAAATGTATCGCGATTGCGTCCGAAATCGAAAAAGCGCTCTATAAAAATCGGCAATCGAGGGGGGGGGTTGGATGATTCGGAAAATCAAGATCCAAGGTTACCGAATACATAAGAATTTTTCGGTCGAGCCGAACCGGAAATTCAACCTGATTGTTGGAGCCAATGAGTCTGGCAAGTCAACGCTAATGGAAGCTGTCGCCCTCGCGCTCACAGGCCGGATCAACGGTCGCAGCGTCTCCGAGGAACTGAACCCGCATTGGTTCAACACATTCGTGGTTGACGAGTTCATCAAGAAGCGAGTCAGCGGTTTACCAGTCAGTTTTCCCGAGATTTTGATTGAGCTATATTTCGAGGATCTTCCGGAACTGCAGATCTTATGCGGTGCAATTAACACGCATGTGCCGACTACAGCATGTCCTGGCGTAAGCATGCGGATTTCGGCGAACCCGGACTACGCGGCAGAACTGGAAGAGTGGGCCAGGGCTCCGACATCTCTTCTCCCGGTCGAGTATTACCGTTGTGAATGGCGGTCATTTGCAGACAAGGAACTGACGACACGGCCGAAGGTCTTGGCCACTGCAGTGATTAACTCGCACACCGTCCGGACCTCGTCTGGTATCGACTATCACATGCGCCAAATCCTCGGCGACCAACTGGAGCCCGCGGAGCGAGCGCAGATTTCGCTTGAATACCGCCGTGTAAAGGCTTCAATGTCCAACACTGCATTGAACGCCGTCAATACGAGAATGAGTTCCATGCACGCGACCCTGCACAACCGGCCGATCGCTCTTGCAATGGATCAAAGCGCGAGAACTTCGTGGGAAGGTGTCGTCACCCCGCACGTGGATGACGTTCCATTTAGTATGTCTGGTCAGGGGCAGCAATCGGCAATCAAGATTTCGCTCGCGATGAACCGGCACGCCGGGCGCACCAAGTTCGTCATGGTCGAAGAGCCCGAGAACCATTTAACACACACCAGCCTCGCCACTCTGCTTTCGAGGATCGAGTCACTTTCAGGTGAGTCGCAACAGCTATTCGTTACTACTCACAGCTCATTCGTGCTCAACCGCTTGGGACTGGATGCTCTTCTTTTGATGGGCCATGATGTCACGGCCAAGCTCTCGACGCTCGACCCGGAGACAGTCAGTTACTTCAAGAAACTTCCCGGATATGACACGCTGCGCATCGTCCTTGCTGACAAGATCGTTCTGGTAGAAGGACCGTCCGACGAGATCGTGTTCGAGCGGATTTTCCATGACTGCTATGGGAAGCGTCCGATGGCGTGCGGGATCGACGTGCTGAGTATGCGCGGCCTCTCGCTGGCTCGCGGTTTGGAGCTCTGTGCCGCACTCGGCAAGCCAACAACAGCTTTGCGGGACAACGATGGCATTGACCCAGATGAGCTTCGCGGTCCTGTTGACAAGTGGCTCAAGAAAGGCGTGCGTGAACTGTTCATCGGGGAGGTCGCCCACGGTGAGACACTTGAGCCACAACTGATCCACCACACCGGTGAAGTGTTGCTGCGAGACATTCTTGGGATCGCCGATCATGCAGACCTGCTGAAATGGATGACCAGAGAAAAGACCGAGGCGGCTCTTCGAATCAGCGCTTCAGACGAAAAGATTGTTCCGCCGACGTACATGCTGGAAGCTGTCAAGTTTGCACATGGCTAACCATCTGACGCTTGCGGTCGCAGGCTCTCGGAAGACACAAAGCATCGTTGAGTACTGCGCTTCAGTGCCGCGCGAGCGCCGCGTGCTGGTCTTGACCTACACGCAGGCCAATCAAGAAGAACTGATCAGTCGGCTGAAGCGGTTCGCAGGTGACCACCATCATGTCGAAGTGATGGGCTGGTTCACCTTCCTCCTACGACATTTCGCTAGGCCCTTCGTGCCCTTCAAGTTCGCCGGGAAACGAGTCACAGGCTTCAATTTCGATGGGCGTCCCCATCGCATGTCGACCGGCATTGGTCGATTTTTGGACGCCAGCGGTGCTGCTTACGGATGTGAACTTGGTCGCCTCGCTCACGAGTTGGTTGCCCAGAGTAAGGGGACGCTTCTGAGGAGGCTGGAGTGCATCTACGACGAAATCCTGATCGATGAAGTTCAGGATCTCAGCGCTCATGATTGGGAAATCATCGACGTGCTGCTCGATTCTTCGATCGACGTTCGCATGGTCGGCGACATCCGTCAGTCGGTGCTCGCGACAAATCCGCGTAGTTCCAAGAATGCAAAATATTCGTACGCGGGGTCGATCAAGTGGGCACGCGAGCGTCAGGCTAAGGGGCGGCTCGAAATCGTGGAGAGCGTGACGACTTGGCGGTGCCATCCCGTCGTTGCGAAATTCTCTGACAGCATCTTCGATCCGTCTTGGAAGTTCCCCGAGACGCAGTCTGAAAACAGAACAGTTACGGATCACGACGGCGTATTTCTGGTATCGACAAAGCACGTCAACGAATACGTTCGTCACTTCCAGCCGCAGTGCTTGCGACACAGCATAAATTCAGGCAAGAACTTCGATCTTAACTATCTCAATTTCAAGGTGTCAAAGGGCATGACGTATGAACGCGTCCTTATAGTCCCGACCGCGCCCATCGCCAAGTTCATCGCGACTGGTGCCTATCTAGAGGCAAATTCCGCTTCCAGCTTCTACGTTGCAGTTACGAGAGCGGAGCAGAGCGTTGCGATTGTCCTGGATAAGGCAGGCTCGTCTTCGTTGCCCTTCTGGAATCCAACGGCGGCCAAACAAGAAGCATAGGTCGTCCTAGCCGGTTTAGGGCATAGTTAGAATTTATGTAATTTTTCGCCATTGACCCGGCCCCGACAAGCACTGTCAGTCCAGCTTTGGCATAAAACGAGGACTGGTCATGAGCATCAGTCCACGAGGAACCGATCGACCACCAGACGCCTGAGGCTTTCGCTCGAGTCAATCCTCGCACCAGCAAGGGCCGTGAAAATTCCCACAAGAAATGATGCTCCATAGGCCTTGGCAGCGCTATCTCGCCCAACAGGAGGGGCCGTGCGAGTTGAACCTTGCCGTAGCCTCATATACGGTTGAGGGAACAAGAGGTGATCATGTCGCGGTCAGAAACCAAATCATCTGCTGAGACTGCCAAGACCTCAGCACTCAAACCACTGTCTGCCTCGCGCTCGCGATTTGCCGGTGGTGGCGAGGCGCTTCCCCGCCAAGCGTTTGCCGGAGGCTCGTCCGTCAATGGTAGAGCCGCAGAGTTCCTCGAGCTCGTCGAGCCGCAGCGAAACGTCAAGGAGCTAGTTCTCTCCACCGAGGTTTCGCGAGTTCTTTACGATATCGCCGGCGAATATCGGTTAGGTGAAACAATCCGAAGCCACGGTCTGCCCTTGAGAACGCGGCTCTTGTTCTGCGGCCCTCCCGGGTGTGGAAAGTCAATCACCGCAGAAGTGCTGGCACGCGAACTCGGTCTCCCCTTCCTGGTCGCCAAGCTCGATGCGCTGATCGGCTCGATGCTTGGAGAAACAGCGTCAAACCTGCGCCGCATCTTTGACGCTGCGGAGCGGCAGCCGTCGGTTCTCTTCCTCGATGAGTTTGATGCCCTGGCACGCATGCGCTCTGACCCGACAGAACACAATGAGATGCGACGGGTCGTCAACAATCTGCTTTTGATGATCGAACGCTTCAAAGGGAGGGGCTTCATTCTAGCAGCCACAAACCTTGAGGCGACGATCGATCCCGCGATCATTCGCCGATTCGACGAAGTGGTCCTGTTCAATCGTCCCAACGCCTCCGAGATCCGGCGGCTTATAAAATTCAAGGTTCGTAATTTCGGCGTCGAATTCGACATCGCAGACATCGGTCGCAAATTGGTCGGCAGAAGCCATGCGGATGTGGAACGGATCTGTTTTACTGCCATGCGTCACGCAATCATGGAAAAGCGCAAGAAACTCGCCGACGCCGATGTCGAATATGCAGTAAATTCCGATCGACGTCGCAAAGAGATTCAAGATAAGCTGAGCGTCTCCATTAAATAAGGGAATACGCTTGGCTCGCCGTCCGCACCTTCCACTCCGCCGCCTCGAGGGTTCATTGGAGCGGCGCAAACGCCCCGGATTCCCTTCTTCCCCAGATCGCGATCACCGTGTGCATGGCTCGAAGTTGCAGGCCTCGCTGATCGAACTGGTGTCGCGCAAGGCGCAGCGCAATGACCCGGCCGAAGATCCGGCGATCATCATAAAAATCACTACGAATGGCTACATCAGTGAAGACGGATTGGCCGCCAATGGTTTGACGATCCTGGCACAGCGGGACGATACAGCGACCGTGGCGCTCTCGATGGATCGGCAGCTTTCTCAGGTCCGCGCTCGCTCAGCTCAATATACGGGGGACATCCCGGCCGGCCAAAAATCTGCAACCCATGCCGGGTTCTTCGACGCTATCGAAGAGTTTTCCGAGCTGGATCCATCGGACCGGATCGGCAGCGCTCTCACCCGCAATGGCTTCGATTCGCTTGCGGCAATCCCGGATGGAGGCACTTTCCTTATCGACGTCGAGCTTTGGGACGTCGATGACGAGATGCTCAGGGAAATCTATATCGAGCGCGTCAGGGTGGCCGCGGAAACGCACGGGGGCGACTTTCTCAGCCGCTACCGCGGCGCCGGACTCTTCATCGCCAGGGTCAGAGTGCCCGGCGCTGGACTAAAGGCCCTCTTGGCGATGAACGAGGTCGCGTGGATCGACCTTCCCGCTCAGCCAGATTTTGCACCGGACCCAGCTGCCGATATGACGATCGAGGTCCTGCCACCACTGGAGCCGCCGCCTGCAAGCAGTTTGTGCATCGGCATTATCGATTCTGGCATCATGGCAGCCCATCCCATTCTTGCCGGCGTCGTCGCAGGCACGTTTGGGGTTCCTGACTGGCTTGGGGTGGATGACGAGAAGCGACATGGAACGTCGGTGGCGGCCTTGGCAACCTACGGATCGCTGTCCACGCATCTGGACGAACAGCAACTCACGCCAAGGTTTCGCATCGCCAGCGCCAAGGTCGTAGACGGGAATGGCAGATTTGATGATGATCGCACGGTCGCCGACATCATTGAGGAAGCGATCAGACGGCTCCATGGCGAGTATGGCTGTCGCGTGATCAACATCTCGCTGGCGGATAACGAGCATATCGTGGGCGGAAGGCCATCGAACTGGGCGATGGTCCTCGATAACCTAGTGCGCGAACTGGGTATTATTGTTGTCGTGTCCGCCGGGAACGTCTCTGACGTCAGCGCCCGCTTGCAGAATGAAGGCCTTGCGATCTATCCGGAGTATTTGCGTGACGCTGACAACCGCCTGTTTGAGCCAGCTAGCGCGCTCAATACGCTCGTTGTTGGTTCACTGGCCCATTCAAATGGGTTGATGGCTGGCGATGAAGAAAACGTCGATGTAATCGCATTGACATCGACGCATCATCCTTCTCCGTTCAGTCGATCAGGTCCGGGATTTGCCGACAGCATCAAACCGGATCTGGTCGAACATGGTGGGACTGCCGTCTGGTTGGGCTACGCATCGACATTGTCTGCAGATCGGCCAAGCTGCGGTGTGCTGACGCTCAACGCGAACTATCTTCAGAGTCTGATGACCTATCGCCACGGTACGTCGTTCGCCGCCCCGGTCGCAGCCTTCAAGGTGGCGATGGTTCTATCGGAGTTTCCAGATCGTAGCGCGAATTTTATTCGTGCCCTCATTGGCTTGAGTACCGACCATCCGCCGGCGCTCCTCGACAGGGTGACCGTCGGAACCGGAAGAGAAAGCTATCGCCATGCCGGCTATGGCGTTGCCGATATCAACCTTGCCAGCGCATCAGAAGATCATCGGGTAGTGATGGCAATTGAAGATAGCCTACCGGTGGATCGCTTTGCCGTCTACGAAATCCCGATCCCGACCGACTTTCAGACTGTCAGGGGGCGCAGACACATTAAGGTCTCGCTCGCTTTTGACCCGCCGGTGAGAAACAGCCGGAAGGAATATGCTGGCATCAAAATGGGATATCATCTGGTTCGCGGCAAAACCAGGTTGTCGTCTTGTGCATGCGTTACATCATCGAGAATCTGTCCGAGGAGCAGATCCTGGAGATCGATCGGCAAGGCGACGTGGTGAACTGTGGTGTGACCGAATACGTTGCCGACGCCGGCAACGAGGTCGGAGGCGGCCTGGTCCTGAAACGGTATAACTTTGTCGCGCCGCTTATCGAAGCGGGAGCGCCGGTGACTGCTCAAACAGATGCCAACGTGGCTGCTCGATGATGAGCACGCAGATGATCGACGCACACTTCCTTAAATCTCTGGCTTTGCCGCAACCTTTGGAATGCAGCAAGGAAGAACGGGGGCGGGTGTGCATCATCGGCGGCAGCAGAGAAGTTCCCGGAGCCGTCCTCCTGGCCGCACTGGGCGCCATGCGGGCCGGTGCTGGAAAGCTTCAGATTGTCACCGTTGAAAGCCGCGCCGGAGCTTTGGCCGTGGCAATGCCCGAGGCATTGGTCATCGACGTGCCGGAGACGCCAGCTGGCGGACTGCTATATAGCCCTGTTGCGTCCATGGCGTCACGCTGGGATAGCGCGCACGCTTTGCTCGTCGGACCGGGAATGGTGGAAGAGGAGGATGGCCACGAGATCCTGAAATCTCTACTCGATAGTAGCGGCGAAGCAGTCATTGTCGTCGACGCCGGCGCCCCGCCGCGGATCACCGAGCTCGGCGAGGGTCTGCAAAAGCATATTGGCCGAGTCATCATCACCCCTCACGCGGGAGAGATGGCGAACCTGTTGGGCGTAGACAAAGCGGCCGTCGAGGCCGATCCCACGTTGGCGGCTTCACGTCTGACGGAGGAGTTCGGCCTTATCGTCATCATGAAGGGCAGCCAGACGGTCATAACCGCACCGGATGGGATCTGGCGCTACGAAGGCGGCGGTGTCGGGCTGGCGACCTCCGGCTCTGGTGATGTTCTCGCCGGGATCGTGGCCGGACTAGCGGCGCGTGGCGCGGAACCGGTGGCCGCCGCCATGTGGGGTGTTTTTCTTCACGGCGAAGCAGGCTCGCAACTGGCAATGAAGGTCGGACCCCTCGGATTTCTCGCTCGTGAGATCCCCGACCTGATACCGAACCTGATGAGCGAACAGCCTTAAGGCGAGCGCGCGCAGCCGCAGCAAACATGGTGGTCGGCCTGGAGCAAATCAGTCACACGATGGGGCAGGCCGGCGTGGCCGCAACCACCATCAGGAACGATCTGTATGATCTTGCGCCGTGATCCAATGAACAGAGCCGCGGGCGAGATCAGTTGCCAAGCGCCATCGCGTTGACGAGCAGCAAAGCGGGAAAGCTTGCGACGACAATTGCCGCGATCCACGCGGCAAGGATTTTCAAGATGTAAGCTCTGCGAGCCTTTCGCGTATCCCACTCGTAAACCATCTATCGCGCTCCCGATCGAACATCATTGAAACATTGTCAGCAGTCGTAGTCGAGTGGATTGGGAGCGGGTGCTGCATCGAGCGAGCCGAGCCCTCCGGGAGCTAGGTTAAGCGCGATAGGTTAGGCTACCGGCATTCTCCCGCTGAGACGTTTGATAGGACTGTGTTCAACGCGGATCGTTAACGTGCGCACGGCAGGACGGCACCCATCTGTACGCTATCCGACGGACGTGAAGCGGCCCGGAACTTCCAGACTGCGATCCAGTTAGCGGCCCTCCACCAGGAGGATACCTTAATGCCTGAACTCGATGAAAACAAGCCGGTCCCAACTCCCGCTGTAGCGACCCGGAGACCAGAGCGAAAGTCTTTGGACCTTGAGAAGGTCGACATGAACAAAGAGGGGGTTCAAGGAGATGTCTTCGTATCCAAGGGACGCGCCAGCACTTTTGCATCGGTAATCCCGGGTGTCGAAGATCGTGATGAATGACCCCGACCCAAGGTGTAGATGTCGCCTCTTTGAACGGCTGTCGAAACTTCCCACCTATGGATCACAATGGCCATATACGCTTGGAAAGTATCGGGCAGACCCGACCGCCGAGAAGATTGGCAGCCTAGCCGAGTCGGAAAGCTATCTCGACGGCTCCGACCTTCCTGGGGCCTCGCCCTCAAAAGAAATTGTCGCCCGTACCCTGCTGATGCAGTGTGAGGGCCAAGGCTTCTACAAATCAAGCGCCGACCTCAACAACCGCTGGACATTAACATGGGTGAAGATCGGGGGCAGCCGTCAAGAAAACATTTTTTGATTCGATAGATTTGCTCCAGCTGAAAATCCAAAGGTCTTCGGAAACTTTCCACGTGTCGGCAAGTTAGCGAGGCCACGGTCAATAAAGGAGTCGAACATGGCAAACGCTGATCGAAAGCCCATTGGTTCGGGATCGCAGGGAAAGGGGACGGAACAGGTGCGATGACTGAACTCGACCAGGACGTACTTCCCGAAAAAAATGGTGCTTTCCAACCGCGACAAGGCGAAGCACTCGCGCCAACGGGGATTGGACGGCAAGCCAATCCAGACTGAACAGCTTCATGATCATGAAGCCGACAAAGAGCCAGCTTGATAGGTGAAGACATGAGCAGCAGACCGCCACCCGTTCCAGATGAAAACCGCAGTCCGAAAGGGACCGGTTCGTCGCCAGAACAGCCAGCTAATCTGAAATCTCCGAAAGATCCGGCGGACAATCCCGATAAGATGGGGCAACAAGGCAACAGCAAGGTCAACACGACCCATCAGGGGTATCAGCAGGACCGATAGACCTTCGCGTCACATGCAACCGGCGTGCGAGAGAGGCGATGGAAAACAGGGGGCCGTAATGACCACACCATTGGGGCGCGTCAGAGGATTGGGATCGGCGAAGGGGGGAACCAGAAGCTATGTTCTGAAACAGGCCTCCGGTGTTGCTCTAGGAATCTTGACCCCCTACATGATTACCGAAGCTTGCGAAGCGAAGAACGAGTCTGATCGGAAAGACTGACGGTTCGATTGGAACTAGACGGCCCGGTTGCCACTGGAACAGGAGGGCGTCGGCCCGGAAATCGGCGTGGAATCGTTTACCGAACCAGTTCAAGTTCTCCAGGACACCATCCAACGGATGACCTGATGAAATACCCTCTCCTCGCCAAATACCAGCCATCTCCGTAGGGCGCACGGGGGGAAGCGTGCGGAACCAGGCGGCGGCAGAAGCCTGATCAATCTTACCTGAATCACTTGCCACTAACTCGGTCACGTGGAGCCTTTCGCTGAAAGAGATTTCTAGGTTTATTAATGCAATTCCCGTTCCCACACCTAACCTGTGACGCCAAACTCATAATCTTTGATCCGTCCCAGAGGTGGGCGAAATTAGCGATGGCAACATCGCTGGCGGCCAGTTGCCAAAACTCATCCAGACGCGCTAGCCGGTCCTCAGGCTTGTTTCCGGCGATCAACGCGCCGACGACCGCGCCGACCGATGTCCCTGCAACACGCTTGGGGCGGATGCCCGCTGCGTGCAGGGCGCGATACACCCCGGCGTGGTAGGCGCCCAGGGCATTGCCTCCCGACAGGCAGAGCCAGACTTCCGATGAGGCGTTGATGGCCGTCAAATCATGATCTCGCCACCTGTGACGGGGATGACCGCGCCGGCCATATAGCTTCCAAGCTCAGATGCCAGGAGGACATATGCGCCGGAGAGCTCCGCCGGCTGTCCGGCTCGCTTCAGCAGCGTTTGCTCACCGAACTTGGCTGCTTTTTCCGCCGGCATGGTCGAGGGGATCAGCGGCGTCCAGATCGGGCCTGGCGCCACCGCGTTCACCCGGATACCTTTTTCGGCGAGCATTTCCGCGAGCCCAGCCGTAAAATTCGAAACCGCTCCCTTGGTGGACGCATAGGCAAGGAGTTGAGGCGACGGCTGGCGCGATTGGATCGAAGTGGTGTTGATGATCGCGCTGCCGGGCTTCATGTGCGGAGCCGCTGCCTTCGACAGGAAGAAGGGCGCGTAGATGTTCGTCCGGAACGTCTCGTCCCATTCATCGGCTGTAATGTCGGCGATGTCGGCATAGGTCCGCTGGAAGGCGGCGTTGTTCACCAGAATATCGAGACCACCGAGCTCATCGACGGTGCGTTGCACGAGCGTGTTGCAGTGGCCCTCGGATTTGATGTCGCCTGGCACCACCAGCGCTTTGCGTCCGGCCTCCTCGACCCATTTAGCCGTATCTTGGGCGTCTTCATCCTCGTTGAGGTAGGAGATGACAACGTCGGCGCCTTCGCGGGCAAAGGCGATCGCCACCGCTTTGCCGATCCCGGAGTCGGCGCCGGTGATCAAGGCCACCTTGCCTTCTAGCTTGCCGTTCCCCTTGTAGGATTTTTCGCCGTGATCGGGGATGGGGTCCATCAGCGCCGTCTCGCCCGGCGGCTCCTGCTGCTGTTCGCCGTAGGGAGGGGAGGGGCGACGAATGTCGGTCATGGCAAAGCTCCTGGTTTGATTGTAGCGGGCTGCAAACCTTGGGAAGGGCACAAGGTTCCGTAGCAAATCGCCGATGAGGCAGAGGAACTATTTCTCGCATTGGCGCTTCTCAAAGTTGCACCCCTTGCAACGTGCTTTTGGCGTTTTCAATTTCCTCTATTGCTTAGTCCATTATGCTTCATGCACTGATACCCGAACGCTCCGACGGCTCAATTTCGAACCGCCGCGTCTTCGTTCACAAGGACGACTGGCATCCCGAGGAGGATGATGATCCGCGTGGTCGCCCCGCCGGCGAGGCGGCCGCCATTCTAATGGAGGGAGCCGGTCGCGCAGGAACCCCATTAGCGGACATGGAAGTTCGCGCAGACCCTCTGGGTTATGCGCATAGTCGAGTATGATCTTGAATCAATCTCGGCTTCAAGTACCTCCTCCATGACAGCACGGATCACCTCGGGCAGCGCATCGGGTTCGAAAGCAAAATATCTTTGACGGCACCAACGGCAGTCTTATCTTCAGTCTTGGTCATGGTGGCGTTCCTTCCAGGAAATCAGGTGACGTTGAACATCACCAGCCTGCCATGGCCGACCCTCTCGGCGAAATTTGCAGAATCTTCCGCACACTACCAAAAATAGTCGCTGTCAGCGACTACTGCGCGACACTGAGGCCCTGATCATGATGACAACGGTCGATATGCTCCAAGAGCTTGGGCATTCCGTCCGCAAGGCTGGGTCGGCCGAAGAGGCACCACGCCTGATCGAGGCAGAGGTGCCCGACGTCATTGTCAGTGACCTTAGCTTTCCGGGAATGGGGGGAGAAGCTTTCTGAAAAAAGGTGTTTACAAATCTCAGGCTGTTCAAGATGCCAAGGCGGAACACTGCGCCTATCCGCAGGTTAGGCAACGCGATGGAGTATGGGACATGTGACGGATAGGGGGCTTTGAAAATGAGTTCAGCGATGTCGGCGGTAGCGCTTCTTTCGGCGGCTTTGGTCCTCATTAACCCGACGCGCTGGTCCGCAGCGGGGGCTTGCGCGTTGAACGCCATCGCGTCAACGTACGGATGGTGGAGCCTCATCTTCAACTGATACTGTGACCTAGCGTTGATTGCCGCTCCGCAGCGCTGAACGCTTCAGCCCCGCTTTTGTGGTCTCAGCAGGACGGGCTGTTCGCGCGGCTTCGCCAATACAGGCTGGCAAGGCGTTTCATGCCTTCAGTTAAGTTCGACGCCGACCGAATCGGATTAACCATGATCATCTCGGAATCATTGCTGACGAGAGACCGGTACCGGCGCGGCTACCGCTCCGGCCACTACGGTCGTAACGCTCTTCTGCAAACGAAGCCTGCAATCCGCGCGCACAGCTATCGGCGCGTGCGACGTCCGGTGATGAAAGAAGCTGCATGGACGAGGCGAGCCGTCGGCTTGTACGTTAGAGATCTATGAAAACATGCGCTATTTGTCATTATAATATTTTAAGGAATCTATCCTTCGTAAAACGCCTCTTTAAACTGTGCGATTTAGGACAAAAGTTCGGCGCAGCATAATAAATGTAACAACGTTTCTTGTTCTTTGGTATTGAATGTGAGGCCGCTCAACTGTTTGTTGCTATCACCCTGAGCATCTAGTTCTCCTGTATGTTGGGCGGCCGACTATTATTGGCTCTTAGGCTGGAGGACCTGCGTTGCCACGCCCTGTAGAAAGCGTGGCGGTGGCCGCGGTCGGAAGAACCAGAAAGAACGAGCTCCTGAACATTATGAAGAACAGGACTTCGCGCATATGAAACCGATAGCAACCCTTCGGGTGATTATCCTTTCAGATGCCTCGCATCGTTTTCCCAAGTTCCGCGTAGGAGGAAGCACCGAGAATGACACCAACTGCTCAATTTAATCGCGCCATCTGCGTTCAACGCGGTTATCTCACTAAAGACGTCAAAACCCTAGACGACGTACTAGAATACCTGGAAAGCTGGCCGCAAGAGCGGCGGGGACTGGCGTACGAGACCTTGTACAAAGCGTGTCGCGAAGCTGCCGCTGGAAGATTTCCGGTGAGCGCCGTTGCGGAGAATTTTCGTCGCTTCTTGAAAAAGGCCGATATGCTGGCCGAAACTCAGCCAATTCGTGCGTTCACCAATTAGCTCACTGATCAGACAAATGCGATCACTGCCCGCGCCGTGAAGTAGTCGGATTGTAGATACCACGTTTGTGGTTCTGTCATATTCAGGGCTCCCGCATCAGCTCCGCTATACTGTCACGATCCAACGGCATGTCGCGACCGTGAGCGCGGATGTGGAGAAAAATCCCAAGCAGGATATGGTCAAATGCCTTCAGGTAGTCGATTGCATCGCTAAGGGCTGAAATTCTCGCTCATCATCCTGCTCCATGTGGCGGCAAAGCCACTGGATCCGGCACCAGGATAGTCGGCTGCGGTTCCCGACCTGCGGGCATTCAGCTTATGCTTGTCCAGGTGTGAAGAAAGCCAAATACGCCACCGCTACCATTATCGCGACAACGAAGATGGTCAGCACGTATTTGATCAGGCCTCTCGCGGCTTTTTGATCTGTATTGCGCATACGAGCTATAAGATCGGTCGACTATAGAAGTTCCTGTCGTTCGCATACTAGACGGTTAGCTTCTTAACGACCTCATCGATCGTCTTTCTGACGGGATGATAACTTGGTGCGCCATCCTGTTGCGGCGCACGGCATGGAGGTGGGTGCTGTTGGCGAATTCTTGCACAACCTGTTCCGGATTATTGAGCACCATGGCGGGGTTATGACCCTTATTGGAATGGCACCAGTCTCATCTCGGTCTCCTCTCGAGTTCATCTCTGGCGTCGAACCATGAGTGCCGGCGTTAGTTGCAGGGCTATTGGGCATTCCTGTAGCCGTTCAAAACACGAAACCTAATCAATCCATTGGTCGCCCCCTTGGGCCTGACCGAGGACCGAATGACACCGACCTCATCGCCGGGGTTCCACGGCACCATAAGCGGGAAGTAGCGCGACTGTGGACAGTCTGGGCACGATGAATTGGTGCATCACGTAAGGCTCTGTGGCCGGCAAGGGAGGATGGAGGAGGCCTTCGCCGCTTTGGTCTTTTTGACGGTTGGTAGGCCTATACCGCGACGCTGTTCGTCAGCGCATACTGCTTCGCGGCGTCAGTTATTTTGATGATGCCAAGGGTGGCTTGGGAACAAGCATCGAGTTTCCGGCATTCATCCACAATTGCTCGCGGTTTCTCTCATGGTATCATCGCCCATCGAAAACACATCCGCAAAACGAGACCCCAGCATTCTAAGGGCGTTGGGCCCGGGATTGGTCACTGGAGCCGCCGACGACGATCCCAGCGGCATCGCAACTTACAGTCAGGTCGGTGCCGAGTTCGGCTTTGCTTTCGGCTGGACCATGCTTTTCAGCTATCCTCTGATGACGGCCGTCCAAGGTTTGAGCGCGGGCATCGGGGCCGTGTCAGGAAAGGGGCTCGCCAAGAACCTCAAGCTCCATTACCACCGCTGGTTCGCCTACGGCGCTATGGCCCTATTGTTCACGGCGAACTTCGTCAACATCGGTGCGGATCTCGCCGCCATGGGGGCAGCGCTCCGGCTCCTGGTAGGTGGGCCAGAGGTTGCTTACGCCTTGCTGTTTGGCGTCCTTTGCGCGACGATCCAGGTCTTCGTACCCTACCCCGCTTACGTCAATGTCCTGAAGTGGTTGACGCTTTCGCTCTTTGCATACGTCGCGGTGGTTCTTGCGGCGGAGGTGCCCTGGGGTAAGGCGCTCGGTGGGCTTGTGATACCGACATTCGAGCTGAATGGCGACCACTTCACCGCGATCGTCGCGATCCTCGGCACCACGATAAGCCCCTACCTATTCTTCTGGCAGGCAGGTGAGGAGGTGGAAGAACTGAGGAACAGGAAGCTTGCCCGGCTACGGCGGAATCCGGAAGCGGCGGGGCCTGAACTCGGCCGCATCCGAATGGACACCGCAGTGGGGATGGGATTCTCGAATATCGTTGCTTTGTGCATCATCATCGCGGCCGGCGCGACGTTGCACGCCAATGGCGACACCCAAATAGAGACCTCCGCACAGGCAGCTGAGGCGCTCAAACCTGTCGCAGGGGATTTCGCGTTCGCAATTTTTGCGGCAGGGATTATTGGCACGGGGCTACTCGCAGTCCCGGTTCTGGCGGGTTCGGCGGCTTACGCCGTTGCCGAATGCTTTGGATGGCCCGAAGGTCTAGACAAGAAGCTCAAGGACGCTAAGGCTTTCTATGCCACCATCGTTATCGCGACGCTCGGCAGTGTCGCAGTCACAATGCTGGGACTCGATCCGATCCGCGCATTGTTCTGGAGCGCGGTCGTGGAACGGCGTCCTGGCCACGCCGATTATCATCCTTATGGTCTTGATGGCGAGGAATCCAGCCATCATGGGAGAGCTCAAAGCCCCCCGCTGGATGGTCTACGTAAGCGCCTTCACGGCGGTGGTTATGGCACTTAGCACACTCGGCATGCTATTGCTCTAAAGGAACCACAAGCCCTCCTTGGCATTGACGCGTACGCCAGATCAGCGGGCAGACGCGCCTATCGCGGCACTCTCCATTGGTCACGGAGAACTAAGTGGCCAGGAAACCTGCCTTCGCCGGATGCTTACGCTGCTATCAGTGATAGCTTACTGCAGGCCGCTCTTGGGTCGTCCGAAGCGGATGCCGCATCCGCCGAGGCCCGGAATTGAGCATGTGCGCGCCGTGGTGACGACGCCCTAGTCAATGATCCGGCACCCGAAGCTCGAGATCGCAAATCTGCGTCGGAGCAGTGCGGCCGGAATTGGGGTAGGGGCCAATTGATGGATCAAGGTTGTCCGCGTGCGCTTGGGACAGATTGCGTCGAGGTCGGCCTGTAGAGCCAGCCGGGATCGCATTGGACCTGCGCGCTTGGCGATCGGAACGGGCATGGATGCCGCGAGTCTAACTGTTGAAGGATCGCGAGGGCGGTTCTGCAAGAGTGATGCGATTTCCGTCAGGGTCTGCAAGTTGTGCGATCCGTCCGTAGTCGCCTTCTAATTCACCTGTGAGCTTTAAGCCCATTTCCTCAAGGGTTTTGCGGGCTTCATCGATCTTCGGCACGACCACGGTCAGTCTGCCTGACCCCGCATGTTCCTTGTCGTAGAAAATCCGTATGTTCGCGCCTGCGATGCCCCGCCATTTGATCAAGCCGTCCATTGGACGATCATCAGGCTCCCGTTCGAAAAGCCGCGTGTAAAAATGCTCAGCACGATCCATGCTTGCCGTTGCTAGCGCGGCATAGATTCCTTGGATTCTCATTGGTGTGTCTCCGTCACAAGTATGATTGTCAGTAAGCTGAAAACCGCGATTGCGTGATCGAGCGCTGAAGGTCAAATGGTAGCAGACCCTTGCTGCCGCCTCCACCAAAGATGATTTCGATGCCGGGTGACGCGCTGCAGATCGCGGTTGAAAGAGCCGCGATAGCCAGTCCAGGAGGACGGTGCGTTTGTCGAACAAGCATCGCTTTTCGCGGCTGAACTATTTGTTCTGGCGCAAGTCGAGCAGTCGACGTGGGATGGCAGGATGAGCTTGAACGGTTAAACGTCGACAACATGATCTGGTCTGCAACTAGTCCGGCGCGGTGTGTCGATCTCTTCCGGCTCCTTCTGATCAAGCCGGGTGATTTCGTTCTTGGCCTCAAACCGCGGCGTTACCGCAGCGAGAAATACCGGCCTCCTGGAATCGGCAGGTCGATTCGTGGCATTCCTTGACGCTGACGACCTCTGGCATCAGACGAAAATCGAAAAGCAGGTAATGTGCTCGATCGCTTCCCCACGTGGGCTGCGATTTATGTTCTGCATCAAATCATCAGTCATGATGATAAATTATTCGCTCCTGCGCCCCCAACGTGGCGAGAGGATATGTATTCGCCCGGCATCTGACTTTCAAATATGTCGGCAACGGAAGCTCGCTTCTTGTCCGTCGTGATGTCGCGCTCGAGATTGGTGGTTTGATAGCTCATATGTAGCAGGTGGCGCTCACTCAAGATTAGTCGACCATTGCTTCCGCGGCGATCTCTCCGAAAAAACCCCGCCGAGGCGGGGCAAGTCTGGGGATCGACACGGGAGGAACAAACAACCGTGCTTTCCTACCGTTTTAACAATCAAGAGCAGGCAAGGTTCCGGTACAGTGTCATTGAGGATGTTCCGCCTGACGGCCGATCGCCAAACTTGCTCCTGGAGTGGGTGAAACCGGGGTTGAAAACATAGCGAGTGACGACGCGCCGGCGCAGAGCTCAGGCTACGGGCGGGAGGCGACCGAGCGTGTTCTCCTGCATCAACTCAAAGCTAGACCGCTATGGTATTGGGGCACACAGGCCCGCCGAAGCGGCAAGCCTGTGTTTTTCACGGAGCACCCCTGATCCTGTCGACCACGATGAAATACTTCAGCAAGCGTTGGCCGCCCCGGATTGTGCGGAACTATTGGGAGTCGGATCGCCGGTGCCACTTCCAGCAGCCACCATGCCTTGCCAGCCGCTTCCCACGTCAAACGACGCTCCGTGGCATTCGTGCAGCCGACATTAGGGGTTGGGCAACCTGATCCAGCAACTGGCCCGCGTTCTGCTCTTCACCCAGCGACAGTGTCAGCAATTGAGCGACCGCCGGTTGCGCAAGTTGGAGCGCCAGGTTGCGAGCCGTGGTGTAGGCGGCAATTTCGTAATGTTCGACCCGCAACGCCGCTCCGATCAAAGCCAGATCAGCGGGCGCGTCGTCCTTCTTGCTGCCTTCCGCCATCACTTCCTCGCCTTCCTCTACCAGGCCGGCCATGCCCTTGCACGGTTTGGCGCGAGCGGCCGTGCCGAGAATGCGCAGACATTCATTCAAGCGATCGACCTGGCCTTCCGTTTCGGCAAGATGGTTGCGCAACAAAGTCTGGAGCTGCTGGGTACGCGCGGCTTTCTGCATTTTCGGAAGCGCCTTCAATAGCTGCTTTTCCGCATGCAGCAGGTCACGGAGTTCATCAACGAGGATCTCCTGGATGGCTTCCGATCCTTCCGGAGGAGCGCTTTGAGCGCGGATCTTCGTGCCTGCATTCTCCGTTCCCCTAAGATCCTGGAACGCCGGCGCCTGCACGAATTCCCAAGTCTCGCCTTCATTCCAGGGACCGCGGGTATCAACTTCACCGAGATCCCCTTCTCCCGTCGAATCGTTAAAGAACTGATCGACCAGCCCTGCGGTCGGCGCAATCCTGCCAACGCTCAGCGGCGGCTTGCCCATGCTTTCAAGGGCCAGGGCGAAAGCGCGCATGTGGGTGATCTCCCTGGTCATCAGGAACTGCAGGGCATCCTTAGTGCCCGGATCGCGGCAGAAATCGATCAAGCGCTCGTAGACGATCTTGGCGCGTGCTTCCGCGGCGATATTGCTCCGCAGATCCACGTCCAACTCGCCTGTAATTTTGAGATAATCAGCAGTCCAAGGATTTCCCATCGAATTGAAGAGGTTCACACCACCGCCGCCGGCAATGGCGATGAGCGGATCGGCTTCCGCCTCCTCTCTGACCGACTTCAACGGCTTCAGATGCATCCTCGCCAAGGTCCCAACGATCTCGAGGTGACTGAGCTCTTCCGTGCCGATGTCCATCAGCAGGTCCTTGCGTCCGGGATCCTCACAATTCAGGCCTTGAATGGAGTATTGCATTGCAGCGGCAAGTTCACCGTTTGCGCCACCGAACTGCTCAAGGAGCATGTTGCCAAATTTTGGATCGGGCTCATCAACCCGAACGGTATACATGAGCTTCTTGACGTGGTGGTACATTGCGTGTCCTCCGGGTTGAAAAGCCCCTAACCTGCTCGTCGAAGGAATGTTCCACGTTTTTGGCTTTAGGCCTGGCCCTCGGCGGCGTAACTCCTAAGCGCCTTTCATTCGGGATCGGAAGCGTCTGATGCGAGCGTGGCTGCCGCAGGTCGCGTCTGAACACCACATCGTCGTCCGCTCTTGGAATGATCGGTAAGGCGAGCACTTGGGCAACCGAGAATTCGTTAAGGACGTCGGGCCGCGATGGTCGGTGAAGCCACGCAAGCACTAGCCGGTGCAGCGAAGACCTAGAGGCAGCGACTGACCAATCCATCCAAGCGCGCAGCAGGTGCCGATGTCGACGATAGCTCCGCTATCCTTGATGAAGGGCGGCATGTCCCAAGAGGAGGCGGACTCGCGCGATCAGCTTTCCTTATGCGGCTCCCGGACAGGTCGACGCGTTTCGAGGTCGAACAGATCGCCGGCGCTCAAGACGTGGAGCCTGAGGTCATAGATCGAAAGCGCTTCCTCCGGAGAAGCCTCGGCAATGTTCGAATGCGTGACATCACCGCCGTCGACGAGATAGACGGCTCCACTGCCGATCACCCGGAACTGCTGGCCCTGAACGACGATCGCCGTATCCTCGTCGATTCCTATGCCGAGCACGCGCGGGTTCTGTGAAACCGCACCGATCAGCCGGCCGATCCGGCCACGTTCGGCGAAATGCTGGTCGATGATCACGTTCGGGAGAAGCCCCAGACCGGTAGCCATGCTGATATCGCCGATGCGAAAGGAGGAGGCGTTGCGACCGCGCACCAGCATCGTCTCGCTCATCGCCGACGCGCCCGCCGAGGTTCCTGCAATAACCCCGCCGCCGGAAAAGATCTCATGGATCTGCCGATAAATAGGCGTATCGCCGATCAGGCTCGTAATGCGCAGCTGATCGCCGCCTGAGAAAAAAACCGCTCTGACCTGCCTCAGGCTCTCAAGTTTCTCGTTCATCGCCGCCTGGTCGCGCTCATCGATGTAAAGCTCCGTCACATCAGTCACCCCGAGGTCGGCAAAGGAAGATCGGTATTTTTCCAGATAACCGTCGGGTTCGTGCGACGCGACCGTTGCCAGCACCAGTTTCCCGTCCTTGATGCGGCTGGCCACCTCCTTTAGAATCACCCGGTCGCCCTCGTGATCCTCGTGACCGCCAATGATGATCAAGGTGCCGCGGCCGGATTTGCCTGTCTTGCCTTCTTTAGCCATGGCTCGCTTCCCCCTTCCTCAGATAGACCTTTGGATCGGGACTGGCGCTGCTTGCGATAGCGACTGCAAAATCCTCGCTGGTATGACCCCAGCCGAACTTTCCGTCCGGCGCCAGGACGATCCCACCTGCCTCTCCGCCGATGCGTTCGATATGAGCCAACGCTGCCTCGACAGCCTGATCGGGCGACAAATCCTCCAGCGCCTGCATCACCCGCGACGCCAGAATCATCCGCGCAATCTGTTCCCCGTCACCGGAAAAGACGACTCCGCCAATATTGTCATCGCAGTAGAAGCCGCAGCCAGGCTGCGGTGAATCCCCGATCCTGCCTATCGGCGCGCCCTCGAGACCGCCGGTGGATACCGCCGTCGCGAGGCGACCCCTCTCATCCAGAGCAATGCAGCCGACCGTGTCGTGTCCCCGTTCTTCTTTCGCCGACCGTTTCGGCTTGGGGATCATCGCGTCCGGGTGGCAGAGCCTAACTCCCGCCTCAGCGGCGAACGCCCGGGCGCCATCCCCAGCGATCAGAACGGGCTCCTCATAGAGCATCGCCTTCGCGACCGAGATTGGGTTGCACACGCCCTTGGCGACAGCGACCGCCCCGACGTTGAAGCTCGTTCCCTCCATCAGCGCTGCGCACATCTCGACCTCGCCGTCGATATTGAGCGCGCTGCCATAGCCCGCATTAAAGGTCGGATCATTTTCGAAAACGCGAACGGCGGCTTCGACTGCGTCGATGCTGCTGCCGCCATTCTTCAAGATTTCCGCACCCGCTTCCAGCGCCGCACGGCACCCGGCACGATTTGCTGACGCGTCCTCCTGCTCGATCGTTTTGGCGCCGCCGTGCACAATAATCGACCACATCAAGATATCCTCGCCTCGCTCGTCAAAGCCTGTTCGGTTTGCACGAAGGCTCCCTTTTTCCGACGACGGGCAGGACGCGATACCTGATGCCACACGCGGCCGATGTCGTCGGCGGCAATAACGATGAGATCATTCGGCAATGCCTGAGCGAGAGCTTTGTCGACCGCACGGCGTTCGCTCAAAACAATCTCCATGTCCGCCAATGGTGTTCCTGCGCGGCGGGCTCCCTCCATTAGAATGGCGGCCGCCTCGCCGGCTGGGCGACCGCGCGGATCATCATCCTCCTTCAGAATCAGCCTATCGAAGAGCCGGCCGGCGAGCGTCCCCATTTCAACTATGTCTTGGTCTCTTCGGTCGCCTGCGATCCCGATCACGCCGATACAGCGAGCATGTTCCCCCTTGAGCTTGTCAATCAGGCTGCCCAGAGCGCGCAGACCCTCTGGGTTATGCGCATAGTCGACGATGATCTTGAATCCATCCTTCTCGATGATGTTCAGCCGGCCTGGAGATTGCTCGAATGTCGTCCCGAAACTGCCCAGCGACCGGCGGATGACCGGCAGCGCGACACCTCCACAATAAGCCATCGCCGCCGCAGCGAGCGCATTCTCGACGTTGAAGCCCGCCAACCCGCTGAGCGTCGCTGGGATGTTGTCTGCGGTCGTGACCAGGATCATCTGGCCGCCATCGAAGAGCACTATATCCTTTCGCGTCGACGCCAGCTCGCAGACGACGGCTCTGCCGCCTTTCCGCACGTGACTTTTGAGGAAATCCGGCCAACGATCCTGCGGCTGCGTCGTGAAGTAACACAGTTCACCGCCTGCCTCCTCGCGCATCGCGGCTGTGTGGCTGTTGTCGGCGTTCAGAATGCTCCATCCACCCCGCCGGACCGACTCCACGACGACAGACTTGACGCCAGCCAGATCCTCGACAGTCTCGATGCCCTGCATGCCAAGGTGGTCGCTTGCAACGTTCGTTACGCAACCGACATGGCAGCCATCAAAGCCCAGGCCCTCGCGCAGGATGCCACCTCTGGCCGTTTCCAGCACCGCCACGTCGATGGTCGGCTCGGAAAGGATGAGGCGGGCGCTTTTCGGGCCGGTGCAGTCCCCGCTCGTGGTCAGCCGGCCGTCAATATAGATGCCGGTGCTCGTCGTCAGCCCCACCTTCCGGCCGTCTGCTGAAAGAATATGGGCGAGCATACGGGCGGTTGTGGTCTTGCCATTCGTGCCCGTCACGGCGAAAATCGGCACGCGCGAAGGCGCCTCCTCCGGATAAAGAAGGTTGAGAACGGGCTTTGCGACATTGCGGGGTCGTCCCTGGGAGGGATAAAGATGCATGCGAAAACCAGGCCCCGCATTGACCTCAATAATACCGCCGCCGGTTTCGATGACTGAGCGGCCGATATCAGGGGCGATAAAATCAATGCCGGCAATGTCGAGGCCGACGATCTGGGCGGCGCGGCAGGCTATAAACGCATTGTCGGGATGAATGTCATCCGTGCAGTCGACGGCGATGCCGCCGGTTGACAGATTGGCTGTCGGAAGCAGAACTACGCGCTCGTTCCTGGCCGGCACACTCGATAGGTCGAGCCCCGACTGGGAAATGAAATGCACCAGGCAGTCGTCCACCACGATCTTGGTGAGAGCCGCCTCGTGCCCCTCACCGCGCCGGGGATCCAGATTTACCTGCTCGATCAGCGTCTGGATCGTCGATCGGCCGTCGCCGATGACATGGGCAGGAACCCGTTTGGCAGCCGCCGCGATTTTCCCGCCCACGACCAGGATCCGATGATCTAGGCCGGTCAGCTGCTGCTCGACAAGGACCAACGAGCTGTGGGCCTGCGCCTGCAGGAAACCCCATGTCACCTGGTCCTCACTTGTTAGGCCAACGTCGACGCCTCGGCCATGGTTGCCGTCGACTGGCTTGGTTACAACGGGGAAGCCCAACTGACGTGCAGCTCGCACGGCAGCATCGGCATCTTCGACGATCATGCTTCGAGGAACGGGCAGCCCCGCCTCATGCAGCAGCCTGCCCGTCAGATCCTTGTCGCAGGCAATCTCCGTTGCAATTTCTGAGGTCAGCGAACTACAGCTCGCTCTGATGCGTCTGAGATGCTTGCCGTAGCCGAGTTGCACCAGGCTGCTCGAGTCCAGGCGACGCCAGGGAATGTCCCGTGACTCCGCCTCCTTTATGAGCGATGCGGTGGTCGGGCCGAACGCCCGGTTCAGATGAAGGGAGCGTAGCGCCTTCAGCGCGCCGGCAAGCTCGAAGCTTTCCAGTGAAGAGGCCGCGATCTGATCGGCACCCGATACACCCTGCAGTTTGGGGGGTAGCAGACTATCGACCAGTTCCAGGGCAAAACGTCCGGCCAAAAGGCCGACATCCTCGTCCTGATAGGCAAACATGATGTTGTACACGCCGGTTTCGCCGGATACCGAACGCGTCTTGCCTCTGGCGACGTTCGCTCCGACCATGTTTTGCAGTTCAATCGCGACATGTTCGACCACATGCCCCAGCCAAGTGCCGTCCCGTAGGCGGAGGAGAAATCCACCAGGCTCTCCATAGCAGCAGCCATGGCCCTGCAGCCCGGGCAATAGCTGTGTCAGCGTTTCCGCAAATCCTGGCAGGCGGTCCGTCGGATATTGCTCCAAGGTGCCCAGGTTCAACTGGATCCGGATCATCGGCGTTCGACTGTAAAGATGTGGTCCGCGATAGACGGCGGCTTCGCGCACATCCATGGGTCTCACCGCCCGCTTGCTCGTGACGGTGTTGAGGGGGTTCATGCGGTTCCTCCAGGTGTTGAATAAGGCACGGGTCGCTTCGGTCCACGACAACCGCTCTCCCACCGTAGTGGTTCCGCGATTGTACGAGACCGCACTCTCTCGAAATGAGGGATTGTTGCACAGCGGCCGACCCTTCATGCCAAGGTGATCCAGCCTCTTCCAGTGCGAGGTGAGCTCAGGCCGATTACTTCGAAAACGCGGAGGTCGACGGGCCGAGATTGAACAATGGCGAGACGGCTCGACCGAGAATGTTAAGCAAGGCCGTCTGTCGGAACTTGCCGATCCGACTAACGCCGCTCCCCGAGGACGGTCTAATATTGGCGGTCGAGCGACAAGCGACGCGACACACCGTTCCCCGGTAAGACTTTCTGATGCGTTTGTGCGTTACGAAGAAACCAAAAACGATGGCCCGGCTGGTCTTGCCCCTCTTGCCATGAATCAATCGCATGCAGCTCAACATTCTCAGATACGACTAGGTCGCAAGTTCGATCTCGTTCAAGAGGGTCGATTTCAGACCAAGTCGCTATGCCTGTGTACGGGAACCACAATTGCTCCGGCGGGCCACCGGGAGTAATCTTGCCTCGCAGCGAGCCCGGCTCGAAAGCCGAGTGAATGCGGAACCGCCACGGCTTTCAAAGGTTGGTGGAGCAGGAGGATGTCTTTGATGTCGCAAGGAAACCTCAACGGCAAGAAAGTCCTCGTCGTCGAGGACGAATACCTTCAAGCTCGGACGATCGCCGACGCCTTAATGGAGCACGGCGCCGATGTCATCGGCCCTTTCCCGACGGTCGAAAAAGCGCTGCAGTACTGCGGGCGGGATGTGATCGACGCTGCTATTCTCGACGTCAAAGTTGGCGACGTCACCTCGTTTACCGTTGCGGAAAGCCTCTGTCGCGACGGTATCCCTTTCATTTTTCTGACAGGTTACGATCGCGAGATGATCCCGCCGCGGTTCAAATTGGTCCCGCATTACCTGAAGCCATTCGTCGGAAGGGACGCCCCAACGGCCCTGGCGCTTGCGATCGCGCAACTTCGGTCCGAGCTCCCGCCGCGCCGGCCGACCAAGAGGCCGGATAGTTGAATTTTTTCTGTCAATGTCGCGACGCCTTACGCGAGATTCTTATTGCCACCTCGATCAGAACTTCGAAAGGCGCAATCGGCTTCCGGATTATTTGCTCTTTGCGGAACCGCTTCGGCAGCACGTCCCTGTCGAACCCGGTAACAAAGAAGAAGGGGATGCCTTTTTCGCGAAGAACGTCCGCAAGTGGAAATACGTCCTCGGCATTAAGCCTAATGTCGAGCACAGCGGCGTCGAGCGCCGCCTTTCCGAGCGCCAGAAAAGCTGCCTCGATATCGGGGTAGGGACCGACGACGTCACCACCATGCTTTTCGATCGCGCGCGCCATGTCCTGGGCTTGATCGTAATCATCCTCTACGACGAGGACGCGTCTGCCCACCAGATCAGAGAAGCTCACGCGCGTGCTCCCAGGATGTACAGGTTCCGAGAAGGCGGAGAAAGATCCGGTGCCAGTCCATCCGTCATCACCGAACGTGATCCTCAACCAAGCTTCGACTTTAGCATGTCGAGGTGGTCGATATGTTCCTTAATTTGGCCACGTGCAAGCTTCATAAGGCTCAGATGCTCGCGATCCTGGCCGATCTTGAGGTAGCCCTCTTGAATCGCCAGCAGCTTCTTATGGCCTTCGAGTTGGGCGGTAACGAACGCCTTGTCGAATTCGGCTCCGGATGCAGCCTTCAGCGAGTCCAGCGAAGCCTTGCCATCGCTGTCGAGGATCTTGGCCACTTCGTCGTCCGACGGCGGCTTCAGCGCTCCCTCCGCCTTTCCGCCCATCTCCATGGACTTCAGGATATCGGCGATGGTCTCCTGCTCAGCGACTTCCCATTTTGCAAACGACTTCACCATCCCGTCGGACGCCTTTTCGGTCGCGACGCGGCTTATGGCCAGCGACAGCGAGCCGACCTTCTTGGTATCTTCCGCATGTTTCTTTTCAGCGTCGCCCATGGCGGGGGAATGCGATTGAGCATGGACGAAAGTGGACGACAAAAGGGTGGGAAGCGCGGTTGCGGCTGCGAGTCCCGTCAGCATCTTACGGCGGTTCATGGGTATCTCCGGTCTGTTGAGCGGCCTCGATAACTTCAAGGCCGCCGCGAAGTTCCCGGTGACGTCCTTCAGCTAGGCAAGAACGTGCTCGATGCGCTCGACATGATGCTCCGGCACCGGTTCGCCAGGTTCCTCGGCAGCGGCGATTTCCGCCACCGTAAGTCCGGTCGCAATTGCAAGCTCCTCCAGGCTGTAGCCTCTGGAGATACGAGCAGCCCTGCGGCTTGCTGCTGGGGTCGTATCTGACATGACAATCTGATCCATGTTTTTCATTTCCAAATTTGCGTGCAAGAAATGTCCTAAGGGACGTTGAGTTCCATTACGAGAGTTAGCCGCCCTTTTTGCTCTTCTCCTTGCGTAGTCGCGACATCTTCAGACCCTCCGTCAGCCGCACGCTGGAGTATGCCATCTTCACTACTGAGGAGAAGGGCAGGATCCCTGACAGTGCAGTACCAAGTGCTTCAGGGTGGCGGTCATGGCGCGGATCGCCACCGTCTTGCGCTCGGGTTCCTCGATATGATGAGAAGGTCAAAAGCCTCGTGCTTTCCGGATAGCCTCTCTCATGCTAAGTTCGATCTCGATATCTTCGAGAAATCGGCGGGACTATTTCCGCAGCTTTCCAGCCTTGGAGTTATCGCAAGCGGGAGAACTCGTCGACTGTTTCGCTGAAGCTAAATGAATAGACGGCCGCGCAGCAGCGGTCGAAGTGGGAAGGGACCAAAGCTTGCCACTGCGCGGCCCGAACCCCCGCGGAGGGGTGGATCGCGAAGAGTGCAGGGCTTGCGCTGTCCAACAATCCAAGCGCCTAACCACTGTCAGTGTCGAGAGTTCCCGCAAGTTCCTACCAATAGCGAGATCGAATGATTTAGGGGTGGTGGACCGCACGACCACTGCCATATGGGGCGCAGCGTACAGGAGACTAATTTTCGTGCGGTCCGAGCGTGTAACAACGCCGCGGCGTCTGGGTTCACCAAGGTCGGCGAGGGAGGAGGCTGGATTGTAGATGGGGTGCGGGGAGACTGGACAGCTGTGTCGCCGCAGATTTGGCGACGCTCGCTTATCTCGGGCAGATAACCTTGAGTAAGTTCCTAAGACGATGGCTTCAGTGGCCATACGATTGGGAGGGCCTCCGTCCCTAACTAGCTAAATCCCGTCCCAACGCTAAATCAGTTTCCAGGTGAATGATGCCAGCTGCTGGCCGCGCATCGCCGGGAACTGATCGTCTATAAGGATGTTCGGGGGAATTCAAATGACAGGCCCGAGGAAGCAAGTGCTGGATCATGGGCAGTTAATCAAGCGTCAGAAAGTCCTCGCCGATTTCGGGGAATTTGCGCTTCGCTCCGACGATCTGGATGC